>JBCCZF010000134.1:0-7131 GCA_039188035.1 Bacteroidota bacterium
AAAAGAAAATAATAATCAGGCCACTTAAAGGAACCATGATATACACAAAACCCAGGGGAATGTTCAGGGCTGGCGATATCTGACCCAATCGCAGGGTGGTGTACACCAGATTACCTCCTCCTACCACCATGACCACCAAGGCAAAAAGGGCCATAAACCATTGTATCTTTTTTTGTCGCCCCCGCTTCTTTTCGGGGGATAATTTGGACAATAGGAAATCCATGGCAAGATGTCCTTCCTGTTGCCCGTTGATATAAGCCGCCCCCAGTAGTGTAAGCCAAATCAACGCAAACCGTGCAAACTCCTCCGTAAAGGAACTGGATTGCCCAATTACATATCGGGAAACCACCTGCCAGACCACATCAATGACCAGCAAGCTAAAAATGAGCACCAATAGCGTTTCAATACATTTGTTCAGAAAAGTGTAGATCGCCCGCATTATTGGGATTGTATTTTGTTAATGTACCGGCTTAACTTCGGATCTTGGAGAAGGCGTTCCATCACCGGGCCCGATTTAAGGGCAAAAGGTTCTTTTTCCGGATAAATGAACTCTACCTGGGCCTTCTTTAAGACCTTCATGTTTTCCTCCACCGTCTCCTTCCAATATTGCTTTTGGCGTTCCACACTTTCATTGGCAGCGGCTTGAAGCCATTGTTTTTCCTGCTCGGACAAGGTGTCCCAAAACTTGGTTCCAATGACCACAACATCCGGTACCATGGTATGTTGGTCAAAGGCATAGTATTTGCAAACTTCATAGTGATTGGAGGTTACAAAGGAAGGAATGTTGTTCTCTGCCCCATCCACAACATTTTGTTGGAGGGCCGTATAGAGTTCCCCATAGGCCATGGGTGTTGCCGAGGCCCCTAAGGTATTGACCATGTCCACGGAAATCTGATCGTTCATTACCCGTATCTTAAGGCCTTTTAAGTCGGCCGGGGAGTTTACCGGTTTTTCCTTGGTGTAGAAACTTCGGCTCCCTGCATCATAGAAACAGAGTCCCCGAAGTAGGAATTCCGTTCCGCTGGCCAATAATTCCTGCCCAACTTCCCCTTCAAGCACATCGAACAAATGCTGCCCGTCCCGGAAAAGATATGGAATGCCCAAAATCTGGTATTCCGGCGCAAAATTGGACATGGAGGCCGCACTCACCTTTGTCATGGCGACACTTCCTATCTGTAGTAATTCCAATACTTCCCGTTCTGTTCCCAGTTGCCCATCGGGAAAAATCTTTATTTGTAACTTTCCCCCGGATTTTTCATCCAGGAATTGTTGCATATCCAAAATACCCATATGCACCGGGTGGGTAGTGGGTAAAGAATGGGCAAAATAAAGTACTTTTTCATCCGTAATCGAAGTACAGGAATTCAATAGCACACTTAGGGCAAACCCTATACAAACCATTAAAATTCGTTGAAGTCCAAAACCTTTTGCCATTGCCATATTCGTAGGTAAGGAAGGCCATAAACGAGTTTATGTGAACTAAAGGCCACCTCCTTAAGTCTGATGTTTTGTTTGTAAACTGGCGATTAAGATATGGAAATTTTATATGGTAACGTTAACGTTTCTTGGTTTTCCCAAAAAAAAGACCTTGGGCCGATTGTTCCTTGCATCTAAAGCGCCAAGGCATGAGGTGCCATTTCCTCTTTTATCCGTTTCGTGGACAAAATCCTAAAAGGTAATGCTATATGATGATGTGTATTCTGTTCCCGGGCGTATCCAAACATACCGCTCCTAAGGGGCCTTGGCGGCCTTGTAGGCCTCTACGGTAGTATAGTACTTTGTTAGCATGTTGGGGACTTCCCAGTCCGGTAGTTTTCCCGCTTTCAAATACTTTAGGAAGTTCTCCGTAACCTGCCCAAAATGCGCCTCATGACCGATTTTAAACTCGTCCGGAATGTGGACGCGCCAAAGTCCATTGGACATCTCTTGCACCGTAGTACCCGGAAATTGCCGCTGTACCTTGGTTGCCACGGCCTTCTGTAACCTTTCCGTAAATCCATCCGTTTCCTTAGGCCTTATGTATAAAGTGGGCTTATAGTCTTCCTCCGCTCCCTGTTTAATGATTAGATCGCTCTTTGTTCCCCGCATGCTACTGTAGTGGGTATCCCCTGCCCCTTCCGGGGCCTTATAATTCCATATCACGGAGACCTTGGCATACTTACCGCGAATCCGGTAGATCATTTCACCATTGCAGTAGACCTGTAGCTTTCCATCCACAATATCCTTTTGTAGATATTCCGGGAACTCCCCCTGTCCCGTAACCTTTTGAAACTCCTCCTGGGTGAGGATCGTGGGCCATCTTTTGGCACTGACCATTTCAATTTGGCCCGTATCCACTACCTGTCCCGGAAAAGCTTCCCATTGTACCAGATCCACCAAATGCGTGGTAACGTCCACAATACCTTCCCCCTCCTCATTAACATCAAAGAACCAAGCGGGTCGGGTAAGCGGACTTCCGGAAACATATTTAAAAAAATGGTGTACGCTCTCCTTGCTAATAGCGGGTTCTTCAGGACTCCCCTCCACCAATTCGCCAAAAACATCAGGAAGTGTGGAAAAAAGTTTCTGCATCAAGGTGGTCGATTCAAAACGCTCGGTCATAATATCATAGACCAGCAATCCCTTTTCCCGGGCAATGGCGAAGACCTCCTGTAATTTGATATATCCTTTGGGATTTATGACCAGGGGTTTATCCGCATAGACATGCAGCCCCGCCTTAACGGCCTCTAGGATATAATCGATTTTTTTGGAGTTCTTTCCAGCCACTATCATGACGTGACCGGGACTTTCAGAAACCATACGATCAAGATAACCGTCTCCCAATTTGGGCCGTACCTGCCATTGTGTAGGGGATTCCCCCCGCGTATTATATGATTCGATCTTCGCCAAAAAGTCTTCTGCCTCGGCACCTTCGGGGGCATATAGGTAAATGGCGGAATCCACTTCCGGATACATGGTCTTGTGTACCAAGGCCGCATGAAAATGCCCTGGATCTAGGGTCATCAGCTTTACTTTGGACATCTCTTCCGAGGGTATTTTATCGGTCGACTTTTTTTCGGCACATGAAAGGCAAACGGCAAGCAAAAGTACCGTAAAACCAATCTTTATTGAGGAATGTGATAAACCCATACAAATCTACGCCTTTACATAATCCGTTCCGTATGGCTTGCGTTGCTCTCGTCTGAGCATGGCGTTGGCCTCATCATCATTGACGAACATTTCCTTTTGATGGTCCCATTCCAGTTTCCGATCAAACTGCATGGCAATATCGCTAATAAGGCATACCACACAGGCCTTATGCCCTTTTTCAATGGACGAAATGGGTTGTTGCCGGGTCTTGATACATTCCAACCAATTGCCGTGTTGATCGTCAATCTTCTCCAAACGGATCTCGTTGGCCCCAATTTCGGATTCCAGTATTTTTGGATCGGAGGCGTTTAAAGCCTTGGCACTTTTTTCCTTGTCGACAGGATCCGAAGCCGAGGCGGTATAGGCCCCACGGGACACAAAAATCCAACCATCTTCCCCTATATATTTGATACCGTTTGTATAGCCTCCACTCGTATACACGGTGATACCATTGCTATATTCATGCTTTACCAGGAAATCGCCATGCACGTTCCAAAGGCCGGATTTTGGGAACTCGGCCAAAGCCTCTACGGAAGTCGGCCCCGTAAGCTCCGTGTTCATGCCCCAGGCCGCGGAATCATAATGGTGTTGCCCCCAACCCGTGATCATTCCCGCTCCGTATCTTCGGATACGCAGCCAGCCTGGTCTGCTGTAATCGTTCTGGGGGTGCACTCCGATCTCAGTGTAGGGCACTTCCGGAGTAGACCCTAGCCACATATCGAAATCGAGCATGCCAGGCACCGGCATTGGCGGCGCCTCAGGCCCGGCCGGATCCCCTGGTAGTCCAATCTTTACGGTATGTATCTTTCCGATCCTACCATTGCGTACAAGTTCGGCCGCAATCCGGAACTGGGGCATAGCCCGTTGCTGGGTACCTACCTGTAGAATAACGCCGGAATTCTTAACGGCATCACGCAATTGCTGTCCCTCCCTAACGGTAAGGGAGGTTGGTTTCTGGAGATAGATATCCTTTCCGGCCAAGGCGGCCTCCATGGCCGGTTGGGAATGCCAATGGTCCGGGGTACTTATCAGCACGGCATCAATATCCTTGTTGAGCAACATCTCCCGGTAATCGCCATAGGTTTTTGTATCCATGTACTTCTTCTTCCCGGTTTTCTCCTGGTAGAACTGGTCCACCAGAAGCTTGGCATCGTTGGCCCTTCTAGAATCCACATCACAGACCGCTACAAAACGTGCTTGGTCAAAACGGATGGTATCCTGAATATCATGGGATCGGGCAATGCGTCCACAGCCGATCTGTCCTATATTAATCTTATTGCTTGGAGCGTCCTTTCCCAAGACCGATGCCGGCACTATACTTGGAAAGCCTACCATGGCGGCCGTACCCATTGCTGTTTTTCCCATAAAATTTCGTCGCTTCATTTATTTTGATTTTGTTTTAGTCTTTAATTTCTATGTGCATCGGATGGGCAAATGCCTGCCAATAGGCCTCGGCCTCTTCGGCGGACAACTCCCCGTCAAATACCACCATCCTATATTTTAAACTATAATCGCTATCGGGCCCAATACGCCATTCCTCATGCCGTATGGGACAAAACTCAAAGAACATGTCCCCCCTTCCCCCATTGGCATCCACGGGCCATATGCGCATGGGCTCCGGATGCGCCCTGTTTTCGGGGTGACTTAGAAACAATATTCCGTTGGTTCCCCGGCCATCTGCGGATTGCCCGGAAACGATACACCAACGGGCATTACTTCCATCCGCGCTTAAGCGGTCCTTCCCTTCCGAAGTAAGCACTTTGCAATTATCCTTTTTCCAACGTTCGGTAAAACGGAGGCCAAGACCCCCTCCATAACGATAGGCCTCAAAAAGGATACCATTTTCCAGGGGTGAACGGAAGGTGGTACGATAATCGAGCATATAGCGGTCCGGCCGCTCCAAATTCCACAACCGTACTTCCAAATCCTCGTTCAAGGCTACTTGGGGCGCACTTTTTGTTTTTAAATCAATGTGCTCCTGCGCTGCTACAAAAGAACCAAACACCTCGCCAGAGACCGTTTCTTTAAACTCCTTAAAAAGCACCGTACCCATACCCTGCCCCAAATTCCAAAAATCCACACGGGTCGTATCAATACGCGTATGCGTCCACGGCCCCCATAATCCATAGTGATGGTAGTGGTCCGGAGGTTGTATACGGGTCAACGTATCCCCTTTTGGGGTACGTATGGGATGGAGGTAACCCGATTTGGCATACAGGGAATCCACTCCTTTTGGAGGATAGGTCATCGCATGCCGGTAGGTTACCAAAGGGATCCCCTTAAGCATCACATCATAGTTGCCATTCCTGTTGGAGATGGACAATGCAGAAGTCCGGTTCCCGTTCTTTTCCCCATTTTCAATGTAGTAGGTTCCCTCTTTTTCCGGCTGGTGTACAAACCATAGTTTTTTCCCTTTCACTTGAAAAGGCAAGGACCGTCCCTCATATAGCAGGGTCACGGCATCCCCATTTAACCGTCCCAGGGCCTCAAGATCCACGGAAACCGGGCCGGAATACAAAAAACCGTTGCCCTCACCTACTTGAAACCCAATCAACTCTTTTTCCTGACAGGACAGCAAAATGCCAATGAGGCAAAAAAATAGGGAATACTTCATGAATGTAAGCTTAGGCAACGGAATTTAAGAAAAAACCAACGAACTCAACTTATTTTTAACCCCCCGTTTCCGGAATGCTGGTTAGGGGAGGAATATTGTTCTCAAAACCTGGGTACCCCTCATTTTGATTTATTCTTCCTTGTGTATTCGCATTAATGGCTCCTGCCGGTACCGGCCAAAGCACGTGGTATGGACTCATGGTAAATTGAACCCCGAATACGGTGCGCAGTCCGGGTACGTTATAGAAATCCGTTACCTCCATAATGCGATCAAACCAGAAACTCTTTGTCGAAAAACCATCCAAATTGTAGGTTTGTCCATTGTAGGCCGTTCTTCCGGTCCTGGCAAAAATAAAGGCTATACGCGTTAATTCGGTATTTCTATTTTCCTCATAATACAGTTCCCTGGCCCGTTCGTCCAAAATATAATCCATATCCACATCGGCAGCCGTTATGGGATCTGCATCCGCCCTTTCCCGAACCGCATTGATATCCGCCGCGGCCGAGACATTGTCATTGTTCCAAAAATGGGCCTCCGCACGCAGCAAATAGGTTTCCGCCAGACGGTGGATGTACCAGTCCCCATGACCTCCGGCAGGTTTTACATTGGTTGGATCCGGGACAAACAGCTTGTACCGTGGAAAACCGTACCAATTTCGAATCGTATCCGAACATAAGGGGGTCCCGTCCGGGAGGTACAATTGCAGGTTTTGACCATAAAACGAATTTCCCGCAGCTTCAAGGCTGGGTGCATTGTAGACCAAATCTTCCATATCGATCCAATTCCCATTGTCCCGATTGTGCCTTTGGTCGTTGTTTGCATCTTCCCAAATATCAATGGTGCTGTAGCGCGTACCCCTATTTCGGCCAATGCCGCGTCCTATTTGGTTTACCTGGTCTATGGTAATATTGGGCTCATCGGACATACCGTTCTGGCCATCCGGCGTATTGATAAACCGCCACCATAAAGGGGTCGCCTGCCGCATAATACTGGTTCCGTTCCCAAAATCATTGGCCGCCCCAACATCCCGAAAATCCAGGCGATCCACTCCAGCAAGAATTACCTCGGTGTTCCCGGGAAGGCTTTTGTTTTCCACTTGGTGCAAATCCCAGGTAACATCTTTGGAAGCGTCCCCGGCCGTGCTGCCAAACCTATTGGTCATCAGTGCATACCCGCTGCCATCGATCAATTGGGTTGCTGTATTTATAGCCTCCGTAAAATCCCCAACGGCCAAATTCACCTTGGTCAAAAGATGCAAGACCACCCCCCGGTTCACCTCTCCCCCATTGGAATTTTCATTGACCATGTTTACGGCTTCATTCAACTCCGTTTGGATAAAATCGAGTATCACGTCCCTTTCGGTACTTACAAAATCAAGCCGCGGCGTG
>JBCCZF010000135.1:0-7034 GCA_039188035.1 Bacteroidota bacterium
CTGGTGGGCTTGGGCCGGTCTTCGTTAAAGTCGGACTGGAAATGGGCGGCTAGCAAAAACCCGAAAAACAAGAGATCGCAAAGGAGTGCCAAACGCTTTTTCCACGGATATAAGGCAAATAAGGGAAGCATTAGAAAAAAGGTCAATGCCGTAAGTACGGTGGAACTTGCCATCATCTTAAGTCCCAATCCAATGGGAAAGGCATAGATAAAGGGCCCATAGATCCAAAGGGCCGGTAAGGTTAGCAAGAATAGGATGTAGGCATTGGGTTTTTTTTTGTCCATATGGATGAACAACGAGGCCAAAAGGGCATAAATGGGAATAATAAAAAAGGCAGCTCCCTTTAAATAGGTGGATACCCCCCAGCAGATAACCAACCATATTCCTATGGGAATTACCAGGGCATTGGCAACGTCCAATTTTTGATACCTATGGTATATCCAAAAACAGCAGGCTAGGGAAAAGAAGAGGAACGCCAGGATATAAAGATGTCCGTTATAGGGAAACCCTTGTAGGATATCCATGTATTGGGGGTACACTTTCGTTAGAATCGGCCAGGCATAAAGCCCGGTAATCCCGGTCAGGGCCAGGCCTACCACTACCGGAACGAACCCTAATCCAATTTCCTTGGCGTTAAGCATCTTTTTTTGAAATCCGTAAAAAAGTAAAAAAGCGAAAACCAATACCGCTATGATCAGCATAGGCCCAATCCATCCAAAGGGATAGGCCACCAACTTAAAAATGGGGATGTTAAAGTACACGTAATCCTCGGGATCTTGCATTTGGGAAAGGTTTACCTCGCTAAAATACCGCAACAAAGGGCTAAGGTAACTGCCTTGATGGGCCAGGGTATTCCTATCCAAACGGTCCAGCTTGTCCAAGGCCGTGTGGTAGTCATAATGATCATCGATAAAGGCGAAATTAAAGCCGGGAATATCCCCTTGCTCCCGGAAGACGGTAAGATCCGTATCATTGGGTAGCAGTTTATAGATGCTGTAATAGAGGGAATTGGCCATGGGATATTGCGGCTGGGCCTGGACAAACCTTAATATCAGGTTTTTATTGCCGCTATTGGTCTCCATAAAGGTATAGGAAGGCCCTCCGCTACCGCGGGCCTCAAAATTGAGCACTAGGCCTACCTCTTGGGCCCAGGGGTGTTCGTTTACAAAAAGTTGCGCGCCGTTCAGATCAACTTCCTCGGCATCCGAAAGCAAAAGGATAATATCGTTTTTAGGAATGGTATCTGTAGCTAAAAAGGCCCGTACCCCTTCCGAGATGGTGGCCACGCCACTTCCGGCATCACTGGCCCCCAGGGCGGAATGTAGGTCACTGTCGTACTGCGAAAGTAGTAACAGGGCTTTCCCTGATCCGGAGCCCGAGATACGGGCCAGTATATTGGTTACCTTACTCAGGTTATGGTCCTTCCCCAGGCAATACCCTTCTTGGACGGAGGCTTGCAACCCCATTTTTTCCAATTGGTCAATGATATATTGCCTAGCCTTGGCATGTCCGGGAAATCCCACTCCACGGGGTTCCTGGGACAAGACGGCCACATGGCCCAGGGCCCTATCCATGGAAAAGGCGGTCTCCGCAAGGTTCCTATCCCCGGAATAGGTGGGCATCATGGTCCGAAAACCCCAATATAGGGCCAGGATTATCAGGAGCAGGGAGATAACGTTGGCGTACTTCTTCACGGGGCCGCATTTTGTGGCATTAAGGTAAACAACCAAGCCATATAGTGAAGAAAGATACACATATTATGTCCAAAAAATAGAATTATGGATCCCTCTGAATCCAAGCCGTCCCTTCAAGGGTTTCAATCCGGATTCCTGGATGTGCCTTTGTGTTGCATTACATCCATAGAAGTTGTTCCCAGTTCTCTTTTACATAATCTTGTGTAACACCCGGCGTTGATCTTCCTTCCCTGATTATTTTTGTAATTTTTTTGGTGAGTTTCCTAACAATTTCGGGATGTTCAAAATAGAGGTTCGTTGTTTCGCCTGGATCTTCATCCAGGTTATAAAGTTCGTAAGGGGCTTCACCATTTGTAGGCCTTATTAGTTTGGGCTCTAGCGAACCTCCGGAGCCGCGGAGCATATTTAGTTTCCATTTCCCATCGCGTATAGCAAAATAACCCATGGCAGAATGATGTATTACGGCACCTCTAAGGGTTTTGTCAAAATCGTTTCCTTTGAGCGCCGCATAAAGGGAATAACTGTCTTCCCCGGCATCGTCGGGAAGGGAAACGCCTATGATTTCCGCTATGGTGGCCAAAAAATCGGTTTGACAAACGGGAATATCAATTTTTCTTCCACCAGCTATCCTTTTGGGCCAGGACATTATAAAGGGGACACGATGTCCCCCCTCATAAATATCCCGTTTTCCGCCCTTAAAGGCTAAGCTGCTGTAGTGATCAAACGTGTCCCGTTGATACACATAATTGACTTCGGCCCCATTATCGGATGAAAAGATCACTAGTGTGTTTTCTTTCAATCCGTTACGGGTTAAGGCATTTAGGATTTGACCGACTCTAAAATCCGTTTCTTCCATAAAATCGCCATATTTTCCGCAGCGGCTACGCCCTTGAAAATCAGGATGCGTACAATGGGGCAAATGGGGGCTAGTGAGTGGAAGGTATAAAAAGAACGGCTTGCCATTTTTAGCCTCCTCGGCCAATGTATCGATGTGCCCTACGGCTTTTTGTATGAACGTTTCCAAGACAAACTCGTCATTGAATGAGGGGGCTACTTCTACCCAATTGCCGCCTTTTCCCTTTTCCATCTGGTACGGGGGCGTCATTCTATAGTCCGTATAAGGTGCTCTTATGTGCTTTTTTGTTGTCCACAGGTTGGGAGCCTCAATAACCTTGTTGTTCTCCAAATAGGTCAAGATACCGTAGTTCATGGATGCGGGTATCCCAAAAAAGTAATCGAATCCCCTTTCTGTTGGGCCGTCCGTGAAAGGTTTGGACCAATCCCTATTTTTTCCTTTTTCCCCCTCAAAGTCCATTTGGAGGTGCCATTTCCCCACCATTGCCGTAGCATAGCCGTTTTCCTTGAGCAAGGAGGCAATGGTCATACGATCCTTTTCTATCAAACAAGGGCCATCGGCGCCGAGGACTCCTTTTTTTAAGGAGGTACGCCAACTATATCGCCCCGTTAGCAAGGAATATCGGGAAGGCGTACAGACCGCATCACTACTGTGGCCATCCGTAAAAACCACCCCTTCCTTTACCAGCCTGTCCATATTGGGGGTCTTGAATTTGGCATTGGGATTTAGGGCACTTATATCGCCAGAGCCCTGATCGTCCGTATAAATGATAATGATGTTGGGCTTTTTGTTCTCTTTTTTTGCAAGCAGGAAGAGCCCAAGAGCAGTACGCTTAGAAGGATTGGAATTTTGCTAGGTTTCATTTCTTAAGAGTAAGGAATTCCCCGAGGCTCGCCCCAGGGACTGTATTGCAGGCATGGTGGGGTTTAAAAAATCCGTTTTTCAAGAGGTTTTTAGCAATGAAAATACCGCTACAAACTTCTGGCAATCGCAGTTAAAGTAAGGAAATATTTAAAGAATGAAACAATTGGGTTAAATTTATTCGAATGAAATTGAACACACGCCGACTTTTGAATTTAAGCGCTCCATCCTAATAATTATGGGATAGAAGTTTTTGGTTCTTTTGTCGGCGCTTTTGAACGACCATACGATGCGTCGGGACCAAAAAAGGGATTTTTGGCAAATCGAAAAATCAATTTGGTTTAGTGACAATTCAAAGCGATATACCATATGGACATTAAACAGGTTTTTACCTTTACCGTAGTGCTCATTTCACTTTTTGCCTGTACAAACAAAAGCGATAAAAACAAACCCAACATCATCTTTATTATTGCCGATGATCAGGGGTACGGTGATTTAGGGCACACGGGGAACCCTTATGTAAAGACCCCAGCTTTGGATCAGTTTTCTGCCGAATCCATTAACCTTACCAACTATCATGTAGGAACCACTTGTGCACCTACCCGGGCGGGTATTATGACCGGTAGAAATTGCAACCGAAACGGCGTTTGGCATACGATTATGGGTGCCTCTATTCTAAACCCGGATGAACTGACCATGGCAGAGGTCTTTCAACAAAACGGGTATAAAACAAACATGATCGGGAAATGGCATTTGGGTGATAATACCTCTTACTTTCCGCAAGATCGGGGTTTTGATGAAGCGTTTTATCACGGCGGTGGCGGTGTTGGTCAAGGTCCCGACTATTGGAACAACGACTATTTTGATGATACCTATTTTAGAAACGGAAATCCTGAAAAACAAGAGGGGTATTGTACCGATGTTTGGTTCAATGAGGCCCTTGACTTTATGGAACGCAATACAGACCAACCTTTCTTTTGCTATCTGAGTACCAATGCTCCCCATGGGCCCTTTAACGTACCTGAGGCCTATTACAATAGATATAAAGATGTTGAGGGCATCACGGAAGATCAAAAACGATTCTATGCTATGATCAGTAATCTAGATGATAATTTCGCCCGCTTAGAAGCCAAATTGGAGGAACTTGATCTGGCCGAAAATACCATTCTTATGTATACTACGGATAATGGAACCGCACGAGGAATTCAAATTCATAAAAAAACCAATGCAAGGATGGGCTATAATGCGGGCATGCGCGGAACAAAAGGGAGCGAATATGACGGTGGTCATCGTGTGCCTATGATAATTCGTTGGCCCAAGGGCGGTTTGGCAGGCGGTAAAAAGCTGAACGAATTGATGGCCCATGTAGATTTGCTTCCTACCTTGGCGAAACTTTCTGGAATAGCGTTTACACCCAAAAAAAAATTGGACGGTGCCGATGCCAGCTTGTATTTACGGGGTAAGGCCAAATTACCAGAACGTTTTTTAGTAACCGATACACAGCGTGTGCAATGGCTCAAAAAAGGAAAGAAAAGCTGTGTTATGAAGGGGCATTGGAGATTGGTAAATGGAAAGGAATTGTACAATATCGCCGATGATCACGGACAGGAAAACAACATAGCTGTGGAGCATCCCGATCTGGTCTCAGAAATGAATACCTTCTACAATCAATGGTGGGACGATGTTATGCAAGAGGCGAAATTCTCATACATCCCCCTAGGGGGTAGTGAAGCCCCTGAAGTGATCTTTGCGCATGACGCCCACACGGGAAGCCAACCTTCCGTGTGGAATCAAAGACAGATACGACAAGCAAAAGACATGGATCCTGCTCCATTTTTTGTCGATGTTAAGGAGGCGGGAACGTACCAATTTAAGCTCAGGCGTTGGCCTAAGGAAAGTCAATTGGCCCTAGGCGCAAAGGCGGATGACGCACAAACCAAAACCCCATGGTTTAATGGTGTTGTGGAGGGAAAGGCCTTGGAATTTACCCAAGCCCATATTAGATTGGGGGAAAGGGAATTGAAAAAGGGCGTAGATAATCAAGCAAAGGAAATCCTATTTGAGCTACAAGTGCCCACGGGAAAAACACAATTAACCGTATGGTTTGATTTAAAAAATGGCGAGAAACTGAACGCGTATTATGTAGAGGTAGATAAGATAGGGAACGAATAACGAATTGGTCGTTTTACCATTTCCTATCGGGCCAATTTAAGTTGCGTAGGGCATAGGGCTCCCCTTTTTTCCCAACGCGGCCCAAACAAGACGAAAACCGGTTATGCATAAAATTGGGTTTAAGGGATTTGTGTTCTAAAATCCCCAAGGAGGGCGATATGGTTTGGGAGCAAGGTGTTGGTTGGTCATTTGAAATGGAATTTGGTAGTGCAGGGGTAAATAATGCAAGGTGCCGGAAACCAATATTTAAGTCCATATATTTTCATATTTGGAAGGAATTTCCTATATTTAAGGTTAACCCTGTTTTGGGCCATCAACCAATAAAACCTAAAAGATATGGGAATTAAGAGTTTTCAAGGCATACGCCGATCGACGAAGAAGGAGTTTGAGGCACCTATTTTGGTAACGGATTATATGTCCAAAAAGTTGGTGACCTTTGCCCCGGAACAATCCATTTTGGAAGTTATGGAAGCCTTTGCCAAGCACAAGATATCCGGAGGGCCCGTGTTGGATGACAACGGGTTCCTGGTGGGCATCATATCCGAAGCGGATTGCATGAAGCAAATATCCGAGAGTCGGTATTTTAACCAGCCTATATTGGATAAAAGCGTGGAGAAATATATGACCAAGGAAGTAGAGACCATTCCGCACGATATGAGCATTTTTGATGCCGCCGGGGTTTTTGACAAGCACAACCGCCGTAGGTTGCCCGTAATGGAGGATGGTATCCTAGTGGGCCAAATAAGCCGCAAGGATATTGTAGTGGCCGCGCTAAAGCTTAGCGGCCAGAATTGGTAAGTTGCCCTTTGTTGTCAAGTGCCGACTATTTTCCAAATGGGATCTTTTAGCCCTTATTTTTCCGTTAAGAAAGGTTTTCGCTCTCATTTACGGTTCCCCCGAAAACAAAACCTACTTGAAGATCTGAGCAAAACATTTGCGATAGCAAAGGATATACGATAACTATGGAGGCACTTAAAACGAGACGATGAACCTTAGGAGCGCCTGTATACTCCTTTTGGGAATTGGGGTATTGCCGTTGGTTTCCTGTAAAGGGAGCAAGGAAGAAAAGATATCCGGAAAAAGTACCGGTAAGCCCAATATCATATATATCCTGGCCGATGATCTAGGATATGGTGATCTTGGTTGCTACGGCCAAGAACGATTTCTAACGCCCAATATTGATAGATTGGCCTCAAAAGGGATGCTGTTTACCCAGCATTATTCCGGTAGTACGGTTTGTGCGCCAAGTAGGTGCGCCCTTTTAACAGGCATGCATACGGGCCACACAGTGGTAAGGGGCAATAAGGGAACACCTCCCGAGGGGCAGTATCCCATTCCGGACAGTACGTACACCCTGGCCGAAGCGCTAAAAAAAGCAGGGTATACAACAGGGGCTTTTGGCGAATGGGATCTCCTTCAGATCCGGGGGAACCGAGACCCCATTTACCAAA
>JBCCZF010000136.1:0-6983 GCA_039188035.1 Bacteroidota bacterium
CGATTCCAAACGGAGACCGGAGTTGGTCAGGACGGTTCCCGTATTAGTATTGCTTACCAAGGTAATGTTGTTGTCCCCGTTCGTTAACGGGGCCGTAGGGTGTGTGTTGTCATAGACGCCCGGACTCGTGTTGGAAATGGTAAATGTAGCGATTGGGGTAGTATTTGTTCCGCGATAAATATGGACATCAAAGGAAGTGGTCTCCGGTGTGGAAAGATGTATGGCCTGTTGGGAAATGCCTTCATTGTTTCGTCCCTGTTTAAGGGGGGGCAAATAATGAAGATCGCTCAATTGCGCATGTAGGGAGCAGTAAGCGGCAGTGGCCGTGTACAAAATGGTACAAAAAACAATTTTTTGGGACAAGATGGCGGACATGGTATTGACGTAGAGCGTTTTAATGGTAAAGATGTACTTTTCGTTTTTGATTTTCAAACTATTGTTGTGGAAGGCGGGAGAACCGTGGTTAAAACGCGTTTTTTCCGAGAAAAAAAAGGTTTGTTATCTACAGGTTTTATACCTTGAGATGATTATCCAAGGAAGAAAATGAGCGAAGACAAATTAATGTCCAAAAAAAAGCCGGCCTATCCGGTAAGCAATGCGCTTGCCGGGTATTTGAAGAGCTATAACCGTAAAATCAAAATTCCCATTTTTTACACAGATCTTCTAAGGTTTACGGGTTCGGTAGCGGTTTATGACCAAAAAGAGGAAGATACCCTGTGGGTGCGTGTGTATTATTCCGATTCGGATCGGGCAGAAATTGACCTAGGACTAAAAAAAGTATACTCCATTCTCCATTCGGACGGAAGCGATCATATCTTCCAATACCTTAACGTGGATGCGGTGGATTTTTGCACTTTTGGGAATTCCAAACCTTTTCGCATTAAGGTGCGGAATATCCTAAACGACAATTTCACCTATTTCTATGTAAAGAAGACGGATGCTTCCCGCATTTACGGTTTGGAGCTGGAACATATGCTTTCTCCCTACAACTTGAATTTTTTGGTTCACGGGGACACCTTGATAGAAGAACATATCGCCGGAATCCCGGGGGACGTATTTATTAAGGATATGTTGCCGAATTGTTCGGAATCCGAGAAATCCCAGTTGGCCAAGGAATTTGTAAAGTTCAATGAACGCTGTCTTATCCGGCTTTTAGGTGATATGCGTTCCTATAACTATGTCATTGTACCGGTGCACGATTTTGATCATGTAGTATACCGCATTCGCGCCATAGATTTTGATCAGCAGAGCTTTGAAGGCAAGTTAAAGGTATATCTCCCCCAATTTTTTAAGGAGAACAATGTTATGGTGGATATGGTGGGTAAAAAATTGTTATCGGATTCCGTGGAACAATACAAGGTGGAGGAACGTTCCATTGTGGCCAAGCGAATCTTAAGTTCTGGGGAACGTTTGAAAAAACTGCTTCATGTGTGCAAAGCGGATACCATTAGTTTGGAGGGGAATGTACACCTATTGCGGGAACGGATTTATGAAATGGTTCTGGACAAGGACTTCAGGCAATGCAAAACCATGGGCGAAATTCTGGATCACGCCCTGGATTTTGTACTTCGTAATTACGAGGATGTGAGTATGCGCCAAATTATCGAGAAGAAGTTTGACGTTTCCTGATGTTGTCCGGGTTTGTAATGGGGTATTCGTAGTTCGCGACTTTATCGACCTGAAACCTTTAAACCTGCAGCCTGGAACACCAAACGCTTTACGTTTCTTCCTTATTAAAATACACCAGATAATAGTACATCTGCCGTTCTTCGTCCCAGCCTTTTTCGACAAACTTTTCGGCGGATTCCGGATTTATAAAATCCATTTTAATCTGAATATTGGTATCCAGGTTAATGACGTTTTTGATTTTTTTACGCGCTACGGAAACGGCTTTGTTGGCAATATCAAAATTGGAAACATCCTCAATACTGTATTTCGGTCCTTTCTCCACTTTATAATGCTTGAACTCCGGAATAAGTTCCGGGTTTTCGATAACCTCGTTCAGGAAATTACTTTCTTCAAAAGCATCGTTCTTGGCAAAGTGGTTTACCGCCTTGTTCATGAACAGTACCTCCTGTTGTTTGTCCTCCGCCGGTAGGACCACGTCCTTGGCAAAATCCTGGCAAAACTTCAGATAATTTTTGGTGTAAAAGTTCTCGTCCGCCAATACGGATACCCCAAGAAAGTCCTCCAGCCAGTATTTGGTGTCGTAACGGTTGCTATCGATTGAAAGCACTTTATATCCTTCCTCCCGGCCAACGTTAAAGATTAGGCAGCCTTTGTCCAGTTTATTCACATTGATGCCTTGTTGAATGATAAGATTAAGATTGTTTTCCCTTTCCTCAAACTGGATGAAATCGTGTTTTAACTCGCTTTTGAAAATGCCTATGGCTTCAACTTTAACATTGTCAAGCAGCACGCCGGTAATATAGGCCGCGTAGACCTCCCCGCTTTTAATGTGGGGGTGGTTGGATTGCCCAAAAAGATGCGTGGCAATGGCCTTGGACTGTTCATGAAGCGTATCGGGATTCAGAAAAATCTGCGTTGCGGCCTTATGGATTTCGTTAAACTCAAGATCCACCTCATGGGCCAGGGCATAGTAATTCTCCTCTTTTTCCCGAAACGGTTTTAGGAAATACTCCTTGAGCAGACCTGTGGTCTCATCGTTCAAATTCAAGGGGTTTTGGGACAGGAAGATACTTTCATTCTTGTTCTTGTTCCCAACGCGGTGTAGGGAGAGTTGTTCAATTTGGGAAGGGTATAGGTTGAGCATAGGTTTATAGTATGTCATTTCCGCGAGAGCAGAAGTCTGTTTTATTAGGTTTTTGATTATACATTTTGCCTTTCTTGTCCGATGTGGGGCACTACCGTTACACCAAGCTAAAGAACTTAGTTCCAGTTTTCGTCAAAATCCAGGTCGTCATAGCGCTCAAAGGTTTCATCAAAATCGAAGGTAGGATCCGATCGAAAGCTTTTTTCGGGCGGTTCTTCGGGAAGCTCTCCAAAACTGAACAAAAGATTGGGATACGATCGGCCATCCTCTTTTTCGACGATATCCGCCAGTTCCACAAAAAATGTCCACATGCTCAGGAAGTCGTATACGTAGATTAATTTTGGGGTGTCCTCTGTGAGGATATCCTCCAAGAACGTTTCGTTCATCAACCGGATGTCCGAACCGTTTTCGCTCATGTCAAAAAGGGCGATTTCCTCATCCTGGTTCCAATTCTCGTCACAGGTATAAAAGGAGGCCATTTCACTTCCCAAAAAACCAAAAGCCTGGGTAATGGTATTGTGCAGATCTTCCAGCGTTACGGTCTTTTCCACTTCCAAATCCCTGAAGATATCCTCTTCCGCATCCAAGATTATCCTGATTTTGTAAATCATCGCGTTCCACATTTGGGTGGAGGTAAAGGTACAAAGATTTGCCGTGCAGGAGGGGGTAGGTTTCAAGTTTTGGGCTTGTTGCTCGTTTAGGGGTCTACTGGTTTATGGGTTAAAGGGTTGATTTTGAATAAACTCGATTTTCTATTCCCTGAACTTAACCATAAACCTTCCATTTCCCTATGGACAGGGCAACTGTACATTACCTTATAATTACAGGTTATGCTGCACTGGCCCTGGACTCAAGGGCCAAATAAAACTGCAAACCAAAGAGCACGGAAGCTAGAACTAGGTGAAGGGGTTGGCTGGCAAAAGGGAATTCCCAGTAGTACATGACCATTCCCGTAATGACTTCCAAGAGAAGAATACCCAATATCCAATTGATTTTAGCGGTATCCACGCCAAGTTTAAAGATTCGGTAGGCTATATATAGATTTAGCAATACCACAAAAATGGAAAAGGAACGATGGATGTAAAACGGCAGGGACGGATCCTGTAACCACTGTTGGGAAGCATCCCCAAAACGCTTTACCTGTTCGTCAACGAACTGACGTACCTGCGTACCCAAAACTATTTGTGCCAAGGTTGTAAATAAGGCAAGCCCTAGAAGCTGGGATATTCCCTTGGAATAGGGGAGGGATGGAACATTCTTTGGTTTGGCCAAATACACGACATAGAGTAAGAGGGCTACGATGATCAGGGCCATTACCATATGAATGGTAATTTTTACAGGCTCCAGAACGGAATAGACCACGGTAGCGCCCAACCAAGCCTGAAATCCCATGGCAAAGACCACAAGCCAGGAAATTAGGGTAACTCTTTTATGCTTTTTCCAGAATTTTAGGGAAAGTAGGGCGAGTACCAAAGTGCCCAGCCCCGCCAACGCCCCTAAAAGGCGGTTTACAAATTCAATCCAGGTATGCCAGGGGTTGAATACGGCATAATCGTGTTTGGTATACGCCATCCAATTTTCCAGCTGAAAGTCGCGTGCCGTGGTGAAGTCCATTTTGGCGGACCAAAGGGTCTGATCCCGAATAATGACCTGTCCCCTTTTGTAGGCCTTTCCACTTTCCCAAAGCAATTGTGACTCCTGCGTTGGTGGAATATAGTAACCAAAACATTTGGGCCAATCAGGGCAGCCCATTCCGCTCCCGGTCATGCGGACCACGGCACCGGCCACAATGACCAGGTAGACCAAGATCAAGGCAATTTTAGCCATTTTTTGGAAGCTGTTTGGCATGGGCGAAAGGAAGCTGTACTACCTACAAATTTACGGCAGTGGTGGAAATAACCGATGTTTTTTCATCTATAAATACGCCGTTAACCCCATTTCCTTTCCCTTCTTCAACATAAAGGCTCTGGCCGCCGAGGCCTCGTTGGGGATAACCCCTTCCAGAATGGCTTCCTTTATAGCTTCTTTAAGGATGCCGATTTCCCGGGACGGATTAAGATTAAAGGTTTTCATAATCTCTTCCCCACTTACCGGAGGCTGAAAATTACGAATGCGATCACGCTCTTCCACTTCCTCAATTTTTTGACGCACCTTTTTAAAGTTATTGAGGTATTTTCGCTGCTTACGGGGGTTCTTGGTGGTGATGTCCGCCTCGCAAAGGGTCATGAGTTCTTCCACATGTTCCCCGGCATCAAAAACTAGTCGCCGTACCGCCGAATCCGTTGCAAAATCCTCGGAAAGGATAATGGGCCGCGAACTCATCCGTACCATTTTTTGCACAAACTTCATTTTATCGTTCAAAGGCATCCGCAGTCGCTTAAAGATGCGATATACTATTTTGGAGCCCACAAATTCGTGTCCGTGGAAGGTCCATCCTATTTTTTTTTGGAACTTTTTTGTGGGGGCCTTGCCCACATCGTGCAGAAGGGCGGCCCATCGCAACCAGAGGTTTTCCGTAGTATGGGCAATATTGTCCACAACTTCCAGGGTGTGCCAAAAATTATCTTTATGGCGTTGCCCCTCAATTTCCTCGATTCCCTGTAAGGCTTTTAACTCGGGCAAGATATACTCCAAAAGATGGGTCTTGTGTAGAAGTGCAAGGCCAATGGAAGGCCGTGCACTGGCCAGTATTTTATGCAATTCCTCCACAATGCGTTCCTTGGAGATGATTTTTATACGATCCCTATGGCCCTTGATAGCCTCCAGGGATGTTGGGGCGATGCTAAAGTCGAGTTGTGTGGCAAAGCGGATGGCGCGCAGCATTCGCAGTGGGTCATCGGAATAGGTGATGCCAGGCTCCAAGGGTGTCCTGATCAATTTTCGCTCCAAGTCCCCTAGGCCATCAAAAGGATCTAACAGACGGCCATAGTCCTTTTTGTTCAGGGATAGGGCCATGGCATTTATGGTGAAATCCCTTCGTTTTTGGTCATCCTCCAAAGTGCCGTCCTCCACAATAGGCTTTCTACTGTTCCTTTGATAGCTTTCCTTACGGGCGCCCACAAATTCTACATCCAAATTCCCATGTTTGATCATCGCCGTGCCAAAATTTTTAAAGACGGATACCTTGGGTTTCCCAGGGAGCAGGGCCGCCACGCTTTGTGCCAACTGAATACCGCTGCCCACGGCCACAATATCAATGTCCTTGGGCGCATCCTTTTTAAGGAGATGGTCCCGGACAAATCCACCAATGACATGGCACTCCAATCCAAGATCGCCCGCTGCCTGGGAAACCAAGGGGAATATGGGATCATGTAGTGCGGTTTTATATGTTTCTTGCATGGATAAGGGCTTCGTCAGGGACTGCTATGCCAGGGATGGCATATTGGTATTGTCCCGTGTTGGGTCTATTTCTTATACTTTAATTTTGCCCGTTGGACTTTTTCGATATCCAAAATGTCCTTTTGTTTATGGGTCAGGGCCTTGTGCGTAACCCTGAGGTCCCTACACAGTTTACGTAGCCCCATGGGTTCTAGGGATGCGGCATGGTCCGTACCCTTCCAAGTTCTATCCAACGTGTAGTGCCTTTCAATAATATGCGCCCCCAGAGTATAGGCGGCCACGTCTATGGCGATCCCCAAGTGATGTCCCGAAAACCCGATACTTTTGACCTTGTGCCCATAGTTTTCCTTAAGGGTCAAAATATCCAAAAGGCAGACGTCCTCAAAGGGCACGGGATAGCCCGAGGTACAATTGTAAACGACCAAATCCTGGTTTCTCTTCTTGGTTTCAAAAAAGTCAATAATCCCTCCTATTTCGTCTTTTGTCGTCATCCCGGTGGAGATATGGATTTCGCCTGCGTAATTATCGCATAACCATCCCAACATTTCAAAATTGTTGTTGCAGGCCGAAGGGATTTTAAGGAATTGGGGTTCCAAACTGGCCATTTCCTTGGCCGAGGTCGTTTCCCATACGGATGTGGAATAGGTGATGCCCACTTCCTCACAGTGTTTTTTGAGTTCCCTGTGCTGTTCCACGGAAAACCCCAAAAACTCCCGGTGCGCCCCATACGTATTACCATAGGAGTTGGCTGGATTGGGGTGAGGGGCATTGTATTGTTCTTCGGTAAGAAGTTGCCGATTGTTTCTCTTCTGGAACTTCACCGCATTGGCATTGCCAAAGATCTTGGCCATATGTATAAGTTCCTTGGCGA
>JBCCZF010000137.1:0-6966 GCA_039188035.1 Bacteroidota bacterium
GGTCCGTTTCGGCCTTCACCAAGGCAATGTAACCGGCTTCGTCATGAGCCTCGAACAACAGATACGTCAAAAGTTCCTTGTTCTCCTTTTTAAAGCGGGCAAGGCGTAGGCAAAGCTGCAGAAGTTCGTCTGGGGGTCGATGTTGCAGTTCTTTTTTTAACTGGGCTACGGTTGCTGCCTTCATGGGGTAAAAATAGGATAAAATAGAAAGGTTCCTATATTCGGGACATGCAAAATTAGCAGCATCCCACAAAGACTTCCCAAGATGCCCCATCCTTAAGAAAAGGGTAGGGATAGGAGTAACGTCAGCAATTGAAAAACACCATAAAGGCCATATCATAAGCGGAATAGGGCCACTGTTTTGTTGTTAAAAAGAATGTATTCGATTACCTTTAAAAACTCCAAAATACCATGCCATGCGGAACTATTGGGTGCTTTTTTTTGTAGGATGCGTATTGCAGATGGTTACGGCCCAAAGACAAAATTTCTCCTATCTGGACGTTTTTGATCTTCAGCATGTGACCGACCCCCAGATTTCGCCCAATGGGGACTGGGTGGTTTACCGGAGAATGGCTTTTGATATTATGAAGGACAAGGCTTTGGGCAAACTTTGGATGATCAGGACGGATGGCAGCCAGCACCAGAAGCTTACGGCAAACGAGGTTTCCGAAAGCAGTCCCAGGTGGTCTCCGGACGGGAGGCGCTTGGCGTTTATAAGCAGCACGGATGAGGGCTCGGAACTCTACATGTATTGGAAGGCCAATGGTTCCTACGCACGTATTTCCCAACTGCCATTTGGTCCAAGTTCCTTGACCTGGTCCCCGGACGGGAGGTTTTTGGCCTTTTCCATGCACGTGCCGCAAAAGCCACCGGTCCTGGCACAAGTGCCGCATAAACCCAAGGGCGCCCAATGGGCACAGAAGCCCAGGGTTACGGATCGGTTGTATCATGAGGCGGACGGCAGGGGATATCTGGAGCCGGGCTTCCATCACCTATTTGTAATTCCCGCAGAAGGCGGTGCCCCCAGACAGATAACCTCGGGCGACTTTCATCACAAGGGATCCCTGTCCTGGTCCCCGGATGGGAAAAACATTTATTTTTCGGGAAATCGCTCCGCGGATTGGGCATATGATTTTCGCAATAGTGAGATCTATGCGGTAGAGGTGGAAGCGGGTACCATAACACCATTGACGGATAGGGACGGCCCAGATACCGATCCAGTGGTTTCCCCGGATGGGAAGCGTATCGCCTATGTGGGCTTTGCGGACAAACGACAGGCTTATCAAGTGCGTGCCCTTAACCTTATGAACGCGGATGGAAGTGATTCCAAAATCCTTTCCCAAAGCTTGGACCGCAGTGTTTCGGGCATTCAATGGGATGCCAAGGGAACCGGACTCTATTTCTTGTATACGGATCAGGGCAATACCAATATTGGCCATATCTCTTTAACCGGCCAGGTAAAAAAATTAGCGGACAATGTGGGAGGAACCTCTTTGGGAAGGCCCTATTCCAGTGGGTCTTTTTCGGTCTCCCGGAATGGATGGTTGGCCTATACCCAGACCCGACCGGAGCATCCATCGGAACTGGCCATTGTGTCTCCGAAACATAAGGGGAGCAAAAAAATTACAGCACTGAATAGGGCTTTGTTGGATTACAGGGCACTGGGAAAGGTAGAGGAAGTGTGGTACACATCATCTGTGGATCAACGGGATATCCAGGGATGGCTCGTATATCCGCCCAACTATGATTCCACCAAAAAATATCCTTTCCTAGTGGAGAACCACGGAGGGCCAATCTTAAACTACGGGGACCGCTTTTCCACAGAAATGCAGCTCTATGCCGCGGCCGGATATGTTGTTTTTTATCCCAATGCCAGAGGAAGCACCGGTTACGGAGAGGAATTTGGCAATCTGTTGTACCATAATTATCCCGGTGAAGACTATGACGATGTCATGGATGGGGTAGACTATTGCATTGAAAAAGGCGTTGCCCATGAGGATGCCCTTTTCGTAACCGGAGGAAGTGCCGGAGGCATCATGACGGCCTGGATCATTGGCAAAAACAACCGGTTTAAGGCCGCGGTGGTGGCCAAGCCCGTTATGAATTGGATTAGCAAGACGCTAGTGGCCGACAATTATTTTGGCTATGCCAATAGCAGATATCCGGGCCAGCCCTGGGAAAATTTTGATACCTACTGGAAATTTTCTCCCCTTTCGCTCGTTGGTAATGTGGAGACCCCTACCATGGTTTTGGTAGGCATGGACGATTTGCGGACCCCGCCCAGCGAGGCGAAGCAGTTGTACCATGCACTAAAGTTAAGAAAGGTTCCCACAGTACTCGTGGAAATTCCAGGAGCTGGCCACGGTATTGCCAACCGGCCCAGTAACCTTATCGCCAAGATAGCGCATACCCTGGCCTGGTTTGAAAGGTACAGGGCGATAGGGGAACAGTAGGGGATAACGCCATCCACGGCAAAGATTGGCCCATGACATCAAAAATCTACGGGTCTGCAGTCGATCTGAAATTTGTAAGGCATAACATGAAACCTGAGAGGAAAATATTTTGGAACAGTATCGTGGTGCTCACGATTGCCGTTTGTTTATCGGTATTGCTTGCACATTATAAGAACTGGGTAATCCAAGGTTCCGATAACCTAAAACTGCTTTCCGGATTTTACTATAAAAAAGTGGCCTTTTCGGATTTGGACAGTGTGCAGTGGGTAGCGCGGATACCACCTATGGAGCGCCTCAATGGATTCTCTGCCTTGGGCAAGGAAAAAGGTGTTTTCAGGGAATTTAAAGACTCCCTTACGGATAAGGAAGTATATGTATACGTGGACAATTTGGAACACCAAAAGATCAAGTTGGTATATAAGGATTCCATACACTTTTTTGTAAACCTAAAGGATTCCTTGGATACCGATAAAATGTACCAACTTTTAAAGCGCAAAGTAGATGGGCAAAAAGAATAACAACCTGGGCATAAAGGGGTCAAAGCGGTTTACGGAACGTCCTATAGCACCCTGGGTCACCTTTTTCTTTTTGGTTCCAATTATGGGCATGGCCCAAAATACACTTTCTGTTTCTGTAGCCGGGGTATCTACCTCGGAAGGGACGGTCAAGGTGGCCGTATATGCCGAGGAAGAAGGTTTTCTTCAACTGGACGGGGCAATTAAGTCCGAGAGCGCCAAAGCCAAAAAGGGGATTACCAAAGTATCCATTTCCGATTTGCCCCCAGGGGAATATGCCTTGGCCGTCTTTCATGATGAGAACGACAATGACATTTTGGATAGCAATTGGTTGGGCATACCCAAGGAACGTGTCTGCTTTTCCAAGGCACGTATGAAGACCTTTGGGCCGCCGGACTTTAAGGACTGTGCCTTTAGTCTTATATCGGATAAGAGCATAACCGTTTCATTCTAGGCAACTTCTCCCCTTTTTTGGAAATTCAAGCAAAAAAATCCGAATCAATGCTTTAGGTTAAAAAGTTCTTAAATAGTTTTTTGGAACGATTGTTTCAATATATATTTGACGTGTAATGGTTTTAAAATGCCAAGGATAGTTGAATTCAAGGAGGAGGAGGTGCTGAGAAGTGCTATGGTGGTTTTTTGGGAGAAAGGCTACAGTGGTACGTCCATGCAGGATTTGGTCGATGCCACAGGACTTAACCGTTCAAGTCTCTACAATTCCTTTGGTTCCAAGTTGGCGTTGTATCAGGAAACGCTTCGACGGTATGCCAAGGAAACTGGCACGGTGTTCCAAAAGGCCTTATTAAAGGCCCAAAATCCCTTGGAGGCCGTCCAATTTATCTTTGAGGGCTTTCTCCCGGAAATCTTGGATAAAGCAAGGGGAAAAGGATGCTTTGCCCCAAATTGTAAGGCCGAAATGGCCAATCAGGAAGACAATATAAAACAATGGTTGTTGCGCATGCAAGAAGATTCCTTGAATCTTTTTACAGATTTGATCGCAGAGGGCCAGAAGCAAGGGCTGTTCAATAAAGATCAAGGTGCCCGGGACTACGCCTATTATGTGTTCAGTGCGTTCCAAGGCTTCCGGATGACGGGGATTTTGGTCAAGGATGAGACGATTCTCTTAAATATCATAGCAAGCACCATACAGGTGCTAAAATAAATTTTTTTCAACCTATTTGGAACGAATGTTCCAAAATTAAATCTAAAAACAATGTATACATTCAAAGACAAGGTAGTGGTAGTATCCGGGGGGAATTCCGGGATAGGATTGGCATCCGTAAAAGGCTTTTTGGCCCAGGGGGCCAAGGTGGTCTTTTCTGGAAGGAGGCAGGAGGCTTTGGACGAGGTTTCCCAGGAACTTTTGGGGGAGTTTAAAGCAGTTTTGGCCGATCAGTCCAAACCTGGGGACAATGAACGACTTGTTCAAGAGGCGGTGAATGCCTACGGAAAAATCGATGTCCTTTTTGTGAACGCCGGGGTAGCCTATTTTGCACCCGCACATGAAATAGATGAGAATCACTTTGATTCCCAATTCAACATCAATATCAAGGGCCCCGCCTTTTTGGTCAAGTATGCTATTCCACATCTAAAAGACGGGGGTCACATCCTTTTCAATACGTCCATAGTGCACCAAAAAGGCTTTGAAGGCGCGGCAGTTTACAGTGCCACCAAGGGTGCCCTAAGGGCGTATGCCCGGGTGTTGACCACAGAGCTCGCACCCAGACAGATTCGGGTAAACGCCATCGCTCCCGGCCCCATTTCCACGCCTATTTATAACAAAATGGGAATGCCGGAGGAAGTGGTCGGTCAAATGGGCGAAGGTTTTGCCGCAGCCAATCCCCTGAAGCGTTTTGGCGAACCCAAAGAAATCGCCGATGCCGTGCTGTTCCTTACCTCGGACGAAGCCAGCTATGTCAATGGAATAGAGCTTTCCGTGGACGGTGGTCTCAGTCAGATTTAAGGTTTTATTACCCATTAAAGGCATTTGAACGGGCCCGCTGCACAATAAGGCTACGGGCCTTTTTTTGAAGTAATGTGAGTAATGGACATCGAAAACAATGGAAACTAGAAACCTGAAACTAGAAACAGCGTGGCAATCAGTTTACTTTCCCCAATTGTTGGGTTTTCCGAATCAAATCTGGATTCCTATATTTGAGGCTCATGGAAACCATACTTTTAGTGCAGTTTATGGGGGCGCTATACGGCATGTTGGCCGTAATTTTTGGTGCCTTTGGTGCCCACGCCCTAAAAAAAACCTTGACCGAAGAACAATTGGGCAGTTTTGAGACGGGGGTACGATATCAAATGTACCACGCCATAGTACTTGTAGTGCTTGGGTTTAACCTCAATTTTGATTCCGGCCTGGAAAAAGCCATGGTCAATTGTTTTATGCTGGGGATATTTTTGTTCT
This sequence comes from Bacteroidota bacterium, assembly GCA_039188035.1. Lineage (GTDB taxonomy): Bacteria > Bacteroidota > Bacteroidia > Flavobacteriales > Flavobacteriaceae > Ulvibacterium. Next base: position 5,382 of record JBCCZF010000137.1, read on the forward strand.
CCTTTAGTATATATGCCCTTGTTTTGGGAAAATCCAAAGGTTGGAACCTGCGTTTTTTGGGACCGGTTACGCCTATAGGTGGATTGCTCTTGGTCACCGCTTGGGGGCTTCTGCTATACAGTTTTATAAAAGGGTTTATGTAAGATCTTATTCCACCGGAGCGCTTTCCGAAGTAAACTCCCGGATGGCCTGGTTGGGTTCTATGATGGCATGTCCCTCCCAGAACTCAGGATCGTAATCCGGCATGTAGATCGGCAAGATGGTATTCTTCTCGGCAAAGGCTTCAAAATGGGAGCTATCCAGGGTTTCGGTATCGAATATCACTATTTCGTTTTTTTCTACATTGGTAAAAGCGAAATCGATCTTCCCCGAGAGTTCGTTCTGCTTGTTGCGGCCTTTGACCCGTTTGTTCAGTTCAATAATCTTCAAGGGTCTTTTAATGCCCACGGCATATCCTTTTTCCGATTCAAGGTAATCCAAGGCATAACTGCCATCGGGCTGCTTGGAATAAAACGCTTTGCCTTTCCAGAGATAGCCGTTTATGGAAACCCCCAAGAGTTTAAAGTTTTTAAAGGATTTTACATTTTCAAAGTCGGCCCGTATCACTGCAAAATCATCGGCATTTACGTATAGGGTTCCTTGGTAATCTGCCGATCGCTTGGGGACAAAATCCAGCACGTAGACGGCGGCATCCCCCAAATAGGTGAAATCCTGGAGCGAAAAGCGATACTTATTGGATTTCGTGATAAAATTAAGATCGGCGCCCGAATGTGTGGGCAGGTTCTCAAGAAGGCCCCCAAGGACATTACGCCGGTATTTGGCAAAGTTGGTCTTGCGATCTGCCTCATTTTTGCGGGCTTCCTCCAATTGTTCGTTTACCGCCGCCACATCGGTGGAATCTATATCTTCTTCAAAAAGTTCATCGGCATCGAATTTGGTGCCAAAAAGTCCCGATTTGATCTTAAAGTAGGAATCCGTCTTCACGTTCTCCTGGATGATTTTGTTGAATTTTTCCTCGATTTTCTCCAAATCCAACTCTTTGCTTTTATCATAGAGTTCGGAAGCCTTGATAAGCTGTAATTTCTGTTCATCTTTGTCTAAACTACCATAGAGGTCGCCCAGGATTTCGGTATAATAGCTATTCGCCTTGGGCACGGCCCGTAGTACACTGTCTATGGATTGCTTGTTAAAGGCCGTAATCGTGGATTTTTTTAGCGTGTAGTCCCATTTGGTCAATCGTCCGAAGTTGGATTGCCGAAAAAACAGCTTTTTTTTAGAGAATCGCTCTGGATGGTTCTTTTCCAGGTTGTCCTTCATGAGGGCGATGATTTCCTCGGCCGAATAGTTTTTGTTCGAGACGATGACATGATCCAATTCAATGGCCTTAGGGCTTAGTAGAATTACGTTCTCCGTAAATGCTTTTAAGGGTTTGGCCAGGGTGCCATAACCGATGCAGGAAACGGAAAGGGTATCCGTGTCCTGGACGTTATTTTGCAGCATCAGGCTAAACCGTCCCTCCTCGTTGGTGATTACTCCCCTACCACCCAGTTTTATGGTAACATAGGGGATGGGTTTTTGTGTGGAC
>JBCCZF010000138.1:0-6947 GCA_039188035.1 Bacteroidota bacterium
CCAAGTGATATGATGGATGGTCGCATCCAGACCATCCGAGAGACCTTGGAGGAAGAAGGCTTTTTGGATACGGGAATTATGAGTTATAGTGCCAAATATGCCTCTGCCTTTTACGGCCCCTTTCGCGATGCGCTGGACTCTGCACCGGTACATCAAAAAAACGTACCCAAGGACAAGAAAACCTATCAAATGGACTTTGCCAACCGCGTGGAGGCCCTTAGGGAAGCTCAAATGGATATTGATGAGGGGGCTGATATTGTCATGGTAAAGCCCGGACTCTGCTATCTGGACATCGTACGGGAAATCAAGGACGACGTAGAAGTGCCCGTAGCCGTCTATCAGGTCTCCGGGGAGTATGCCATGCTCAAGGCCGCCGCGGAAAAAGGCTGGTTGGAGCACGATGCCGTTATGCTGGAACAATTGACCGCTATAAAAAGGGCCGGGGCGGATATTATTGCCTCCTATTTCGCCAAAGACATAGCTGCCTTGTTGGATAAATCCTAAGTTTGGTATCTTAAGCGTATTACATCCGACGCAATCAAGATGGAGCCCAAGGGCTGCAAAGGATGTCGTTAAATTGTTGAATTCCTGAAAACATAAAGTCGATCTTTATTAGAATAGAATTCCCTTATCTGTAACTTCCTTTGATGGCATTTCCTTTTCCCGTGGTAAGCCTAGAGAGAAGATAAACATGGATTTTCTCTTGGAAAACCTTTGTTTCCAATCCAACGGCTGCTTATTTTTATTCCACCCCCAACTTCTCATAATGACCAAATCTTAGCAGTTTAATGTAATTCTTCGCACAAAAAGCCCAGTCTATCAAATAACATTTCAATCGAATGGGCATCCAGATCTTGGGCCTCAACCCGGAGGATATTATCACAATCCTCCAGGTCAAAGTTCCAATGGCCGTTTTTAGTGACCAATCGGTTGAGTTTGGGTGCTAGCCAACGAATCTTCCGCTTACTTCCCACGGAGGTCTTAAAGACTAAAATCGTTTTCATTTTTGGCAGGTTTTGTTGTTCTATGATATTAAACCTATTCAAAACCTACTATCGCTCCCAGAAAAAAGGCGGTTCAACCCCTAAGGAACGCAGGTATACATAACCCTGCCCGCGGTGGTGGATTTCGTTATCCACAAAGTAGAAAATATGCCAGATTACCGGAAACTCATACTGCCCAAAGAGCGTAACCGTCTCCTGAAAACGTTCCGGTTTTAGCTGGGGCCAAAACGTATTGATGCTCTCCGTGGCCGCATCCCAAAGCTCCAGGATTTTAGCCTTACTGTTCCCATGGTCAAAATGTTCCTGCAGCTCCTTGGTTTCCCCGGTCACGATTTCCCGAAGTCCATCCGTTACCCCTAATAGCTCCATGACCATTTCCGCAAAGGGCCGCATACCTCCAAGGGTATGGGTAAAAAAGGCTTCTTCTGGAAAAGCCTCGATAACTTTTCGGGTCAATCTGCGGTGTCCCTGCCAATGTTCCAATAACTGTTCCGTTGAAAGTAGCTGTGCTGTAGCAGGTAAAGCGTTGTTTTTCATAATGATATTTTTGATTATTGTTTCTGGAACCAAAGGTAAATAGGGCCGGTGACAGCCCTATGTCAGTAGGGTTTAACCAGGCCGTTTTTTTTTATTTGACCCTTCATTTCTTGGGGAATCCTATCTTTGGAATACAGGAACCCGATTATGGAGATGGATACCGTTAAACGCTTTGACCGTATTGTGGCCCTCTTGATCCAACTGCAATCCAAACGTGTAGTAAAGGCCCAAGAACTGGCCGATCGTTTTCAGGTAAGCTTACGTACCATTTACCGCGATGTTCGCAGTTTGGAAGCTGCTGGAGTGCCCATTGTTGGCGAGGCGGGCGTAGGCTATTCCATTATGGAGAGCTATCGGTTACCACCCGTGATGTTCAGTCGGGAGGAGGTAGACAGTTTTGTGGCCGCCGAAAAGTTGATGCAGCGGTTTACCGATAAATCCTTGGGAGGGCATTACGAATCGGCCATGTTTAAATTGAAGTCCGTACTTCGGCGTCATGAAAAAGACCGATTGGCCGCCCTGGAATCGCAAGTGGCTATTTCCCCGGCCCAAGAAATGTTCAACAAAAACACCCCCAATGCCCTAGAAATTCTATTTGAAAGCATTGCTGAAAAAAAACAGGTGCAGCTGTACTACGAGTCCATACGGGCCGATGCCCCTTCCGAACGGGAAATTGAACCGGTAGGGGTCTTTAATCAAAATAACTTTTGGTATGTTATGGGCTATTGCCATTTGCGAAGGGCCTACCGCCAATTCCGCGCTGATCGTATCCATCGCATTGCACTAACGGGGCGTAATTTTTCCAGGGAGCATCCGTCCTTGGAAGCCCTACGCCAAAAAGGAGCCGCCCCGGATAGGATACCCGTGAAAATCGTTGTGAATCAACCAGTGGCAAAATTCCTGCAGGGAAGCCGAAAGAACCACGGTTTTGTCGCTGAAAGAAGCCTGGAAAATGGCACTGTTGAAATGACCTTTATGAGCGAGGATCTGAATGACCATTTTGCCCGATGGTACCTTACCTTTGGTGATCATGCTCAAATTCTTGAACCTGAAAGCCTAAAACACCGACTGCTCGAACTCCTTGAAAAGAATAAAGCCCAACTCAACAAATAAATCGACCCGTATGCTAAAATCAACGCTTTTTTTGTTCCTATGTCTGCTCCAAACCCTTGTTTTTGCCCAAAATCCACCATCGCCAACGGCAGAGGTAGAATCCTCCATTCTAAGGGATAAAACCCTGAACGACAAGGTGGATTCAGTGATAACAAATGGTATAAAAAACCAAGCGTTTCCCGGAGCCAATGTGCTAGTAGTCCATAAAGACGAAGTGGTCTTTCATAAGGCTTATGGCTTCCATACCTATGACAGTCTGCAGGCGGTAGCCTTGGACGATGTGTATGATCTAGCTTCGGTTACCAAGATTACGGGGCCCTTGCCCGCCCTGATGAAACTGGTGGAAGAGGAAAAATTGGATCTGGATGTTCCCTTTAGCACCTATTGGAAACGCTGGAGGCGCATAAAGGACAAAAAGGATCTCACCCTTCGTGAAATACTGGCCCATCAGGCGGGATTGAAGCCGTATATCATTTTTTTGAACCAAGTCTTGAAAAAGAACGGGAAGATCAAAAAAAGGTTCGTACGTACTGAACGCCATCCGAATTTTGAAAAAGAGGCCTATCCGGGGCTGTATGTGAACAATCGGTTTAATGAAAAAATGTACCGAAAAATCGATCGTTCCGAGGTTTCCCAAGAAAAGACTTATCGGTATTCCGGGCTCACTTTCCTTATTTTTCCAGAACTGATCGAGCAACGAAGCGGGCAGTCGTACGAATCCTACCTGCACGAACATTTTTACGATCCCCTGGGCTGTACCACCCTGGGCTTTCGACCCAAGACCAAAGGGTTTAAAAATAAAATCGTCCCCACCGAGATCGACACTCTTTTTCGGAACGAATTGACCCGAGACTGGGTACACGATGAAAATGCGTCACTTTTAGGCGGGGTTTCAGGCAATGCCGGCCTCTTTAGCTCGGCGGAGGATTTGGCCCGAATTATGCAGATGTATCGGGACTATGGCAGTTACAATGGGAAACGGTACATTGCCGAAGATGTCCTAAGGGAATTCACCAAGGTGCAATATCCCGAAAACGATAACCGACGCGGACTGGGTTTTGACAAACCCCTCTTGGACAATGCCGAACTGCCCCTGGATAAGGCCTATCCCGCCCCGGAAGCGAGTCCAAAAAGCTTTGGACATGCCGGTTTTACGGGGACTTTTGTTTGGGCAGACCCCGAAAATCAATTGGTATATGTTTTTCTATCCAATCGGGTATATCCCACTCGTGAAAACAGGAACCTGTACAAGCTCAATATCCGCCAGGCCCTGCACCAACTGTTTTATGAAGCCGTTCGCAAAACGGACGGAACATCCGGGGAATTTTAATTATTGGTATCTTGCCCCCCTAAAGTCTATTTATGGCCCTGCTCATTTTTTACGCCGTTATTTCCATCTTTTTCTCTTTTTTATGCTCCATTCTGGAAGCTGTTCTTCTCAGCATTACGCCCACTTTCGTAAATGTGAAGAAAAAAGAGGGTAAGGTCTATGCCCAGACCTTGGAGGAACTTAAAAAAGATGTGGACAAACCGCTCATTGCCATTCTTACCCTAAATACCATTGCCCATACCGTAGGGGCCATCCTCGTAGGGGTCCAAGCCAAAGCGGCCTATGCCGAACTATATGGCGCCACAGAACGCAGCTTTTTGGGCATCACGTTCACAGAAGACCTAATGGTAGGGGTAGTTTCTACCATTATGACCATTTTGATCCTGGTGGCCTCGGAGATCATTCCCAAGACCATAGGGGCCACGTACTGGCGCCAATTGGCCAATTTTACGGCAAAATCCCTGAAAATAATGGTATTGGCCCTTAAATGGACAGGATTGTTATGGCTTCTGCAACTCTTTACGAAGCTGGTAGGCGGTAAGGGGCATCATGGTAGTGTACTGAGTCGGGAAGATTTTAGCGCCATGGCTGAAATTGCGCATGAGGAAGGCGTATTTGAGGAATCGGAGTCTACCGTAATCAAAAACCTTATCCGATTCGATGAGGTACTGGTCAAGGACATCATGACCCCCCGGGCGGTAGTAAAAATTGCATCCGAAGAGATGGGCATTGCCGATTTTTTCGCGGAAAATCCAAAATTACGGTTTTCCCGTATCCCCGTTTTTCAAACCAAAGTGGACAATATCACGGGTTACGTCCTCAAGGACAATATTTTGGAAGAAATGGTCAACGAAAATGGGGATTTGCCCTTATCCGAGATTCGCAGGGATTTACTGATTACCCTTAGGGAAACCCCTATTCCCAAGCTTTTTGATACCCTTATTGCCAAAAGGGAACATATTGCCCTTGTCGTGGACGAATACGGATCCGTAAGCGGTATTGTAACCATGGAAGACGTTATTGAAACCCTCTTGGGGCAGGAAATTATGGACGAGAGCGATAATGTGGCCGACCTACAGCAATTGGCACGAAAAAACTGGGAACAACGCACCAAGGAAAGCGGGGTAATCGAGAAAGACGATACGGAGGATAGCGAAAAGGAATCGATTTGAAAAAATGCGTTGGTGAACGGGAGAAGACCCAAAAAACAAGAGATAAACCCGCTACCAACGACTAAAGCCAACTTTTTATGGAAACCGCTTTTATACAGACCCCACTGGGTGTAGCCCGGCTCCAAGGGGATAGCAATGGCCTCGCTTCCATTTCCATTATGGAAAACAGTGCACCGCTCACAGACATTATCCCGGATGCCTTGGAAGATGCCGTATACCAACTTCGCGAGTATTTTGAAGGTTCACGGCAATCTTTTAGCCTTAGCCTAAATCCGCAAGGCACGGATTTTCAACAAAAGGTGTGGCACGCCCTTGCCGAAATCCCTTTTGGTAAAACGGTGTCCTATCTGCAATTATCAAAACGCTTGGGCGATGCAAAGGCCATTCGCGCCGTTGCGGCGGCCAATGGCAAGAATCCCCTTTGGGTAGTGGTTCCCTGCCATAGGGTTATTGGTAGTGACGGTTCTTTGGTGGGCTATGCCGGCGGCCTACATCGGAAAAAATGGTTGTTAAACCATGAAAGACCGGTAAAGCAACAATCCCTGTTCTAAGCACTACCAACTTCCCGGTCTATAACATCATAAAAAACCTTCTTTTTTGGGTCAATCCATCCGTTTATCGATAGAATCGCTTCCTTTTTCCGGAAAGCCCAAAAATCCAATTCCCAGAGATTGACCCAAACCGACTGTTCGGTTGGTCAGCACGTAGTATCACCCTAGCTGTCTTTAGAGGTATCACAACCCCTTGGGCTACTTATCTTGTTTTTGTCGTATCTTTCTTCCTAGACCCTTCCAAAGCAGACCACATGTTGTATAAAATCCCCTTGGAACACGTCCTGTTCCTTGATATTGAAACCGTACCCCAAAGGGCCCATTTTGAGGAGTTGGACGATACCCAAAAGGATCTTTGGGAGAAAAAGTCGGAATACCAACGAAAGGACAAGGTTACCGCTGCCGATTTTTACGGCCGCGCAGGGATTTGGGCCGAATTTGGCAAGATTATCTGTATTTCAGTAGGTTATTTTAGCCTTGATGGGCAAAACCGTCAATTTAGAGTAACCTCCTATTTCGGGCAAGAAATGGTTATACTCAAGGATTTCAGAAACTTGTTGAACGACCATTTTGGGACTCCAAGACATCTTTTATGCGCACACAACGGCAAGGAATTCGATTTTCCCTATATCGCAAGGCGTATGGTTATCCACGGTATTTCCCTGCCTTACAAACTGGATCTTTTTGGTAAAAAACCTTGGGAAGTGCCTCATTTGGATACCATGGAGCTCTGGAAATTTGGGGATTACAAGCATTACACTTCCCTCAGGTTATTGGCAAATATCCTTGGAATCCCCTCGCCCAAGGACGATATAGACGGCAGTATGGTTCGGGATGTATATTATGAGGAAAACAATCTGGAAAGGATTGTTACCTATTGTGAAAAAGATGTAATCACCACGGCCCAGGTATTCCTTAAAATGCGAAACGAAACCCTTCTGTCTCCCGAAAGCATTAAAAACGTGTAAAGAAAACCCTTTTTGTCCCTGGCAGATCCGAAAATGAAAGCTAAATGACCTTAAAGGAACAGTATTTTTTCCCTAGAACGGCAGGATTCCTTTGTCTACTATTCCTTGTGCTTTCCTGTGGGAAAAAAAACCCATGGATATCCTTGTTTCCAAATGTGGAATCCAAACCCTACAAGCACTACCTGGGCATTCCAGATTCCTCGGTACACGTTCCCAATCTTCCCAAGGATTCCCTGGGCAACTATACCAAGGGCCTGGGTTCTGAAGATCCC
>JBCCZF010000139.1:0-6924 GCA_039188035.1 Bacteroidota bacterium
CATTAGGGCATAAATCATATCAAAACACAGGCCTATAGGAAAAAACTACCGGAAGCTGAACCCAAAATCGAGCTTACTACTGAATATCCCTCTTTAGTGATTTCGAACATGAAATCCTGGAGAAATCTGTGCCCGTTTCTCACTTGCGGTCTTAAGTTCTTTTCCCATAAAAAGGATGGAAATACGGAATGGGGTAGGCAGGCCTTACCTGTTGTTCAGGAAAAGGACTTTTTATAAAGTAAATGTGGTATGCGAGGCTACCCCCGATTCGCCGAAATATAAGCGGCCATGGTATCAATGGACTCAAAGATTTTTCGGCCTTCCTTGGGATCGGCCAATTTAATACCGTAATCCTTGTCCAGCATTACAATAAGCTCTAGGGCATCAATGGAGTCAAGACCAAGACCATCGCCAAAAAGGGGTTCGTTATTCGCAATTTCCTCCACGGAGAGGTCTTCGAGGTTTAGCTGCTCGATTATTTTTTCCTTCAGTTCTAATTTCAATTCGCTCATTGCGTCTGGTATAATCGGGTTATTTCGCCTATAGCATGTGCAAAAGTACCTTTATTGGCGACAATGTACAAGAATGCGTCGTACTTTCCAGCGTCGTAGTCCACCCATCCGCAAAGTACTTTTTTCGCTTTTTTCGTAGTGATTAGATTTTCACTATAGGTATGTAGCAATTCCGGGTCAAATTGCTCTTGGACAAAGAAGGCGTTTTCCGAATGGAGCGCATACCGAATACTTATTTCGCCCATACTGATATTCGGCAGGGTGTACACAAAAACAGCAGGACTTGCATATCCCTCCCCAGCAGGGGAAATGGAAGCCTGATGCCTCCGATCCGTATCCAGACTTGCCGCTCTGTTGGAAAAGACCAGGGCCAATTCTTTTTCCGTTTTTTCCCCAAGCAATATTTCGGCCCCCATAAATGCCAACTTGCTAAGGTTATCCATCTTGAAAAATTTGGAATGATCCAAATTCAAATGTTTGTAGAGCGATTTCATGAATTCCCCAAAACGCTGTGTATCCCCCGTAAAAAGGGATTCCCCGTTTAGGGCAACCAATCCGTTTCGGATACGGCAGTAGCTTTGTATGTAAAGAGGTTCGCTCAATGGTAGCGGTCGGTGCTTAAAATATGGGGATTCCAAAGAAGGAACGATCCGGATACAAATCTATTGCAATTATTTTCAATGGTGGATGGAAAGCTTAAACCACTCCTATGCCCAACTATTCTTTTTGGGCCTTTTTACAAACAAACATGGTATGAAACTCCCCAATGGCCAGATCTTCCGTAACCGTGAGTCCTGCCTGCCCGCAAAGTGCCATGAGTTCGGACGAGGCATACATTTTACTATTTCCATTGGCCATGGCCGCAAAATAAAGCGATGTGGCTTCCAAGGTAAATTTAGCATTGCCGAACCGTTGCCGATCCGTGTAGGTCTCTACAATGATCAGCTCTGTAGTCTTGTCCATTGCGGCGGCGGTCGCCTTTAATATTTTAAGGATCTCCTCTTTGGCGAAGCAATCCAGAAATTGACTCATCCATATAAGGTCGGCCCCTTCGGGCAATTGGGGACTTGGCGATAGCCAATCGATCTCCTCACCAGAAATACGATTTTCAAGCCCTTGTTCCTTTGCGTTGGCCAGCGCTTTTTGTAGTTGACCGGGAAGATCGAATATTTTTACATGTACGTCCGGGTCGTAATTGCAACACAGCATTGCAAATTTTCCGGTATTGCCGCCAATATCAAATAAGGTTCTGGGCGAATTCTTAAACAGAATCGTTAACGTATCCTCAAAAATACTGTCGGAATAAAAATGATCAAAGGCGAACCAGGAGCGCTGTACATGGGAAGGCAAGTGGGCAAGCCCTTTGTAGATGGTGTCCCAATCCCCAAACTCCTTTAAACCTTTCGGTTTTCCCGTCCGGATGGTGTCTTCCAGGGAATGAAGCCCTTTATAGCAAACATCTTGGGTAAAATTAATATTCACCTCGGTCATTCTGTTGTAGTTCAGGAAATAGCCGATCTTCGTCAGTTCGTAATTGCCTTGTGCATCGATCTCAACGATTTCCGCACTCTCGGCGATTTCAAGGAGAATACTAAGACCGTACTCACTCAGGGACAGTGCTTCACAAATCTCGGCCTGGGATACCGGGCGCTTGGCATCAAAGATATAATCGAAAACCCCCAAATTCCTTAGGGAAACCGTAGTCTGAAAAACAAAAGGGGCGAAGGCAATTTTTTGGGCCTCTTGTAATGCGGCCACGGCCTTCATAGGCTTTTTTGACATATGGAACTCATCTGGGGCTCCTAAATGGATACAAATTGGATTTGTACCCATTTTTGCGAACCCGGGCAAATTTAAGAACTACAACGGTCTCTTTGGTGCTATTGCCCAATTTTTTGGAAAATGGCGGCTGTGTTGCATCCGCCAAAGCCCGAGGCCGTTTTTAAAAAAAGTGTCATTTTCCGGGGCGTGGTGCCTTTTATAATGTTCAGGGGTTCGGAAACCCCAAGTTCTTGAAAGCCCTTTGAGGCGAATAGGGTATTTTTTTGAAGCGCGTGCATGCCTATTATGGTTTCCAGCAATCCGGATGCCCCTAGGGTATGTCCAAAATAGCCCTTTAAGCTGTTGAGAGGGGTATGTTGCAGTCCAACTCTGTTAAAGGCCTTGGCCTCCATTTCATCATTAAATGGGGTGGCTGTGCCATGTGCGGAAATGTAGTCGATTTGCGAAGCGGAAACACCGGCCTGTTCCAACGCCCGGATAACGCTGCGGTAGAGACCCTCTCCAGTACGGGATGGCCCGGAAATGTGATTGGCGTCATTGCAGGTGGCCTCTCCGATAAGGGCTACGGATTCCTCTATCAAATGGTTCGGATCTTGGGTCACTAGGATACTGGCCCCTACTTCGCCGATATTGATCCCGGAACGCGTTTTGCAATATGGGCGGCAGGGTTCCTTGCTCAAGGCCTGGAAGGCCTGGAAACCGGATAGGATAAAGCGGGAGACCAAATCCCCGGCTACTACAAAAACGTGGTCATATTTGCCCTGGAGGATAAGACCCTTGGCCACCGCCACGGCCAAAATCCCGGATACACAGGCGTTGGAAAGTACAATGGCGTCATTCTTAAATCCAAAAAAGGAGGTTATGCTTTTTCCCAGAACGGGCAGATAAGCCCTTTCTTGGGGAAAAACACTGTCCGCTTCAAGAACATCAATATTGCCCTTGGTGGTGGAAATGATAAGACCTACCCTTTCCGTTAAGGAAATCCCGGATTGTTGCAGGGTATCTGCCAAGGAACAAATCAATATTTTTTCCAGGGGCGTGTAAGGCTGCTTGTCCTTGATGGGGGTATGGGCAAAACCTGACGGATCTAACTGTAGTTTGTGAAAGCGTCCATCCAGGGTAACCCTATCGATTCGCGAGGAATAAAACGGTGTAGACAAGAGGCGTTCGTCCTGGATCAATTGCAGTCCCGATACCTCGTGCTCAATTTGTGAAATTGCGGATTTACTTGTAAACCCGTAGGAAGACAAAATGGTGTTATGTGATAGAAATACCCTAGGCATGCAGCAGACCCATTTTTTTCTTCCATTCCACAAAGAAATCGGGAGCAATAAGGGCGAGTTCCCCGCCCAACTCCACAAAGACCTGGATGGTTTCCCCGGTACAGACCACCTGTCCCTCCGGGTTGCGGATTTCGTATTTGAAAATCATCTTGGCCGCCGGCGCATCTACATAGGTGGTCTTTATTTGGGCCACATCGCCATAACGCAAGGGCAATTTGTGCTCGCAGGACGACTTTACGATCGGGGTACTAAAATTGTTTTTTTTCTGGTCTAGGTAGGATATGCCATGATGGCGGCCAAAGGCTTCACGCCCATCCTCAAAGTATTGGATATAATGACCATGCCATACAATACCCAGCGGGTCGCACTCCGCAAAACGGACGCGAACTTCACTGGTAAAACTGATTTCCTTTTTTGTACTAAACGGCATTTTTTCGTTCATAATACACCTTGGCCATGAGCGCTGTAGCGATAAAAAAAGCGCTTAGAAGCCCAATTTCCGGAACAATTTCCAGGAACCCCACATTACGCAAAAATACATCATAAAAGGCATTTAAACCCCAGTTCATAGGGGATAGGTTGGATAGGGCCTGCATAAACCTGGGCATGGCAAATACGGGAACCCAAACTCCACCTATGGCCGCCAGGATAACTACAAAGGTGGCCCCGAAAGGGGCGGACTGTTCCTGGCTTTTGGCTACCGTTCCCAACAAAAGCCCCAGGCCAACGGCGGCAAGACCAGCAAAAAAGGCCACTACAAAAAGCAGGGGCAATCTTCCGGAAACGTCCAATTGGGGAAGCCCAAGTAAGGGGAACAAATACATACCTATCAGCAACATTAGCGCGAACTGTACCAGGGCCACAGCCAAAAAAACCACCGTTTTACCTCCCAATACCGTGGTATAGGAAACAGGATTGGTGCGTAGCCGTATAAAGGTACCCTGGTTTTTTTCCTTGACCATGTTTATGGAAAGGGGCAAAATGATAAAGAATATGGCAAAAAGTGTCCACGCGGGAATGTTGTGCTGGGTGGAGTTGGGAAGGGTGGCGGACTTTCCCGAACTGGGGATGATTTCCTTAAAATCAATAAAAGGCTCCGTGTCAAAGATTTTTTCCGTGGGATTGTCCGATACTTCCTCTTGGAACGCCGTATAGATGCTTTGGGTCTCAATCTTAGCCACCATTTGGCCAATGCCACTTTTGATGGAATTCCGAAACGAAAATTGAGTGGCCGGATCAAAATAGAGCCTCACCTCTTTTACGGTTCTGTTCGTTTTTTCCGAATACGGGATGTCTTCACCCAATCCAAACTTGGCCAAAATACCCGCTACGTTCTCGTTTACCTTACTATTTAAATCCTTGGTTAGATTTTCAGGTATTATAATGGCAAGGGGGTATGTACCGTTTTGCACAAGGGCCTCGGCCTCGGCCTCACTGGATTTCAGCGAAAGGGCAAACATGTCCGACTCCTTTAGGGTCTCCAAAATACTTTGGGAAACCTCCTCGCCATCACCGTCTACCACAAGAATCGGGATTTTGTGCTGTTTAATGGTCTTGAAGGTGCCGTCCTGAATGAGTGTTATCACGATAACCAAAGCCAAGGGCATTAGGAATAAAACGGCAAGCCCCCCCAAATCCCGGGTAAGCAATAACAGTTCTTTATGTGTACTGGCCAACAGTTTACGCATAATCACGGAGGGCTTTTCCAGTTCGAGAGAGAAAGACATCCTCCAGGTTTAGGGCATTTTTCTCTTGGGCGATCAGTTCCTTGGGGATTCCTTGGCATACGATACGTCCATGGTCTATGATGGCCACCCGGGTGCAAAATGCTTCCGCCTCGTTTAGGTGATGCGAGGTGTAGATAATGGTGGTGCCGTCTTGGTTCAGTTGTTTAAGATGCGCAAGGATCGCGTTCCTGGACTGGACATCCACTCCTACCGTGGGTTCGTCCAAAAACAAGACCTTGGGGCCATGGAGGATGCCGGCGATCAGGTTTACCCGCCGTTTCATGCCCCCGGAAAAGGTCTTTACCTTTTTTCCGGCGAAGTCCGCCAGTCCCAAATGATCAAGATGCTCTTGAATATTCTTTTTCAAGGCCTTTTGCGGCAAACCGTACATGCTTCCGAAGTACATCAGATTTTCATAGGCGGTAAGGCTGGGGTAAAGGGCATATTCCTGGGGAACTGTACCAATTCGTTGCTTTAGCGCGTTTTCGTTTTCCGAGTAGTTGAGGCCGTCAATTTCAAAGTCCCCTGAACTGGGTTTCAACAGGGCACACAACATGGAGATCAAGGTGGTTTTCCCAGCACCATTAGGCCCAAGAAGCCCAAATATCTCCCCTTCCGAAATGTTCAAACTTAAATCCCTTACGGAATAAAAATCGGAACCTTTGTATTTCTTGGAAAGGTTATTGATCTGGATCATTCGTGGTGGTACCCTTACGGTTTAGAGAGGGTTAAATAATGGATATGTGGCCGGTTATACCGCTTTCCGCAATTTTTTGAAGAAAGCCTCTTCCTTATCGGATAGAGCGTCCAATTGATCGGCAATTTGGTTATAACCATCTGTTTTTCCGCTTCTATTTTTATAAATACGGGAAGCGTCCAGTGCAAAATCCCGCCATTCGTCACCAATTTGGGTAATCTCCTTGGAGCACTCCAAAAGGACGGGTTTGTTGAGCACCTTGGCGGCCTCTTGAAGAAAAGCACCATAGATATAACGGAAACCGCCCCCTCCTGTGCCAATTTCCTCCTGCATCCGTACAATCTGCCCCAGATAATGGTTCGTCTTTTTGGGCCCTATTTTTTTGGGCCATTTTCGAATACTCTTAGCTACCCAGCGCATGGCCCTTACCCCAACAATGGGCACAGGGGCCGTCATATCCCTACAGGTCTGCCTTATTCCTTTGACAATGGCCCCTTCCAATTCCAGCTTTTCGGGGAAGGCAATGGGATAGTACATATGTCCCTTGGGTGCAAAGGCCCCTTTGGCAAAACGTACTTTTTCCAGTTCTTTTTCGGTCAAGGTGGTGACCGATTCCATCACCGGATCGCTGATGAGATAACTTCCCTCCTCCTTCCCATAGACGATCATGTTGTGGGCGTTGAAGTGAAAACGGTATTCTTCCGGGAAATAGGGAAGTTGGAATACCCCCACCTGTAGGCCAACGGGATTGTTTTTTTTTAGGTTATCGTCCAAACGGGCCTGGGCACTATTTGGACTGGAGAATTTTTCCCGCTTTACCTTTATCCCAACACGTTTGGCAAACCGATTAAAAATAAGGCCGGGCATGACCCGGAACGTAAAGACCGGTGCATAGTTTACCTTCAAAAAGGGAAGATAGCTAA
>JBCCZF010000140.1:0-6923 GCA_039188035.1 Bacteroidota bacterium
GAATCCTTGGTCCTGGGAAATGCCTTGGCCAGGGCATTCGTTGGCCCCAACAAACTGGACAAAGCCAGGGAACCAAAGCCCAGGGAGGCTTTCTTTAAGAAGCCCCTTCGGGTATCCTCAAATTGCTGTTGTTCTTGAAAATCGTTCATTATTCCCATTTCATCGAATTGTATATCCCTCGGAAGTATTCAATATGCCATTGATTACCGTGGCCAGCGCTGCAACCGCCACGGGATCGGAGGTGGGCCGTATCCTTGTTTCACCCATACTCAAATACCCCAAGGCGTCTTCCCTACTTTTCCCAAATCGTTCTTTTTCCTCACTATAAAAGTTTTGAAGAAGCGCCAACTCTTCTTTTTTGGGCGCCCGTCCGGTACAAATTTGGAAAGCCTTTTTCAATGGCCTTGCCTCAAGGTTTCCGTCCTGTCCTATAATTTGCTCCGCCAGAACATAGGAGGCCTCGATAAACTGTGGGTCGTTCAACAAAACCAGAGCCTGAAGCGGAGTACTGGTCTGCCTTCGGTTTACCGCACAGACACTTCTATCCCCAACATCAAAAATCATCATGGACGGCGGGGCCGATGTGCGTTTCCAAATGGTATAAAGACTCCTCCTGTAAAGGCCCTCCCCGGGTTCTTGTTTGTAACGGTAGCGCCAAGATTTGTTGCTTATTTCATCCCAAAGACCCTCTGGTTGGTACGGATATACACTAGGACCCCCAATTTTTTTGGAAAGCAGTCCACTTATGGCCAAGGCATTGTCCCGTACCATTTCCGCAGACATGCGCATGCTTGGGCCACGGGCCAAAAGGATATTGTACGGATCCCTTTCTGTAAGCTCCGGCCTTCCTTGGGAACGTTGTTGATAGGCAGCCGACATAACAATAAGCTTATGCATCTTTTTGATGTCCCAGCCGGATTCCATAAAACGCACGGCCAACCAATCCAAGAGTTCTGGATGTGAGGGCAGTTTACCCTGGTTTCCAAAATCGTCCGAGGTGGCTACCAAACCCCGACCAAAATGCATCTGCCACAAACGGTTGACAAAAACACGGGCGGTCAACGGATTATCCGGATCAAACAACCACTGGGCAAGTCCCAATCGGTTTCTAGGCCTCTTTTCACCATAAGGCATAATAGCCTCGGGAACATCCGGGACTACCTCTTCCTTGGGGGCATCGTACATGCCGCGATCCAGGATATATGTGGGCCTTGGTTCCTCGCTATCACCGAGTACCATAATTTCTTTGATCGGCTCCAGCTCGGTCAAGCGTTGTTTCCGGAGTGTCTTCAAGCTTTTGCGTTCGGCATCGGCATTGGGATTCCTACTGAGATGATAAAAATCCCTATACCAGGAACCCCCTTTATCGGATTCCACCACTTGCAGGGCCTCTTCCGGATTTTGATGGTACAATACTTCCAAGGGGGACAATTCCCTTCCATAAATGCGAATATTGTCCAACCCACCGTCCCGGAAGGTTTTGAACTTGTCCCGAACGCCGAGCAAAAATCCATTGAATCCATAGGTATGGATATTGGGTACGAACAAAATGGATTTGTAGAGATTATCGATTTCAATATCCACAGGAACGGCCCTGCCATCTACGTAAATCTGTATGCCCATGGCTTTGCCCATACCATCATAACTTAGGGTAATATTGCTCCACTTCCCCACGGAAAGGGGCTCTTTCGTCTTCACCTGAAGGGCATTTGAAGGCCACGAACGGGCGAGGATAAACTTCAAACGATTGTTCTCCAAATGCAGGGAATACCCTTTAAGACCTAACCTTAGGGATTCACTATGGGTGAAAATGGTGGCCTCCTCGTAGTTTTCGGCGGGAAAAACATCCAAGGATACCGTGAAAGGATCGGATTGATCAAACCAACCTATTTTTTCTGGAAGGGCAATCTGCGTATAATCGTTTAAAAAAACCGCTTTTCCGTTTTTACCCGGTTTTATCTCCGGTTCGCGAACCACCGTAGGCTTGGGATCGGCCCGTGTAGGGGTATGGAACACCTTGCTGTTTTTTTGATCAAAACGATCAAAATCCACTTGGGCCATTAAACCTTTTCGCAATCCCATACGTAGTTGTTCCCGCAGGTTTTTTGGCGAGGTGGTATACCCAGCATCTTGAATATCCCTTAATTCCTTTTTGGATGTCTGTATATGGTCATCTATATAGGCCAGGACCTCTTCCTGCTCATCGCTCGTCAGCAACAGGGACGGACCGGGCACTTGTCCTGGCCCATAGACCGCGGTGCCCAGTTCATTGGTACTGTTGAAGAAGGCAAAGAGCTCATAATGGTCCTTTTGGCTAATGGGATCGTATTTATGATCATGGCAACGCGCACATTCCACACTTAGGCCCAAAAATGCCTTACCCAAAGTCAACGTGCGATCCGCTACATATTCTACCCGGTACTCCTCAAAAACAATTCCCGCCTCCGAATTTCTTTTGTGCAACCGATTAAAAGCCGTCGCCAAAGTGCTTTCTTGCCCGGCATTTTCAATCAAATCTCCCGCCAACTGCCACGTGGCAAAGGTATCATAGGGCATGTTTTCATTAAAGGCGGCGATTACCCAATCCCGATACGGACTAAAATCGCGGTGTTTGTCGTCCAAATAACCATCGCTGTCCGCATAACGCGCCACATCCATCCATTCGGCGGCCATGCGCTCGCCATATCCGGAGGAGGCCAATAAACCATCCACCAAAGTCTCATAGGCCGTGGCGGATTCATCTTGTACAAAATCCTGGATTTGTTCCAAGGTAGGCGGGAGCCCGGTAAGACCAAAACTCAATCTTCGGATCAGGCTTTCCTTGGAAGCCCTTTCCGAGGGTGTCAACTGATTTTGACGTAGCTTTTTTTCTATAAAAAAATCCACTTCGTTTTTCCCCCAACCTTTTGACGGGGGTGCGGGGATTTCAGCTGCCCCTGGTTTTATAAAGGACCAATGGGGTCTGTATTCCGCTCCTTGGGCCACCCACTTCACCAAGGTGGCTATTTCCGCCTCCGTAAGGTTTATCTTGAATTCCGGAGGGGGCATTACGGTTTCGGGATTTTCGGAAAGAATGCGTTCCACTATTTCACTTTTACCCGGTTTTCCAGGAATGATGGGGTGCTTCCCCGACGATACCAAGGCCTTGTAGGCGTTTTCAGCAATATCAAGACGGAGCCCTGCCTTCTGATTGGCCATATCCGGCCCGTGGCAAGCAAAACACTTGTCGGACAGAATGGGCTTTACATCATAGTTGAAATCAACGCGCTCGGGAAGGGCCGTATAGGCCTGGGCAATTCTTTCTGGAGGTTGGTACCCGCATCCCAGGGCCAAAAAGGCAGTAAAAATCAGGAACCCCCATGGGGGAAATCGTCTTATCCTTGGCATATACTTGTCAAGATACAATGATTTTTAACAGTTAATTCGTTAAAAAACCGTTTTGTTAACCGTTAATCATTTTCCTTATATTTATGTAATTGTTCGATTTACCATGGATTCTGAGGATTTAAAACCCTTTGTTGAGAAAATTATAGCGAGTAAATCATTCGGCAATTCCCTAACGTATGCCAACCTTTTACGTTATCTGGTGGCCTGTACCTTAACCAATGATGTCCCCAAGGAAGCTACCATTGCCGCGGATATTTTTGGGAAGGCCAACTTTGACCCTTCACAGAGCACCTTGGTACGCGTATATGTCTACAATCTCAGAAAAAAACTGGGGAACTACTATGCCAAGGAGGGGAAGGCCGACGAAAAAATCATTCGAATACCCACGGGAAGTTATCGCGTGCTTATAAGTAAAAAGGCCTCCAGCCCCTCATTTTTGCCCAAGTTTACATGGTCGCCGGGCATATCAGTACTGCTGGCACTACTGCTGCTGTCCGTTGGATTTAATATCTATTGGGGCCTGGCCCATCCCCAAGCGACATTGGTCAATAAAAGTGCACTTTGGAAAGGCGTAATCGGTAGTGAACGCAGTCTAATGGTAGTTCTTGGAGATTTGTTTATCTACTCGGAATTGGACTCTACCTTGGGCATTACACGAAGCATACGTGATCCATTTATAAATTCACCCGAGGCCTTTGCCGAATTTACATCCAGGGATCTCCGTCCTGAAATTTCCACGGCACCCATAAGTTATTCGCATCTAATACAAGGTAGCGTACAATGGATACGAAACTTAACGGAGGTCCTATTTCCCCAGGACAAACACTATGTAATACGAACCACCTCCCGTTTTAACCCCAAAGAACTTCCGGACCATGATTTTTTCGTTATAGGGATGATCAAAACCTGGGGAATATTCGATGCGTATTTTAAAAATTCCCGTTTTGACTATGAAAGGGAGAAGGACGCCTTGATCTATCAAGAGGGGGACGACAATCCAATATCTTACTACAGGCCACAAGGTAATGCGGATTCCTATCACACGGATTATGGGCTTTTGGCCAAATTCCCCGGCCCCAACCGCAATGTAATCTTTCTTTTTGGGGGGTTGTGGGATACCGGGGCCACACAAAGCATAAAGTACTTTACAGACCCGGTGCTGCTCCAAGAACTGGAAGCGGCGATGTATTCCAAGTTTGGCAAAGTCCCGGAATATTATGAGGTGCTTCTGGAGGTTAGTGGTGTGGACCGGATGGAACTGAGCAGTAAAATTATAGCACTACACAGTCTGGAGGATTTAGGCGGGGTTTGGGAGGTAGAACCTTAGAATCCCAGTTTTCGCTTTCCAAAGGACATTATGTCCTAAGTAAAAAGCTTTGTATCTTGTCGCATATAGCGATACCCATGAAAATAACAAGTTGTATTCCGCTTATTTGCCTTTCCGCCCTGCTTGTGCATTGTGGTGACAAGAAAAAAAATCATAGTACCGACCCTTCCAAAAGTACCCATCGGGAGGAGAAGCGAGCGACCAAAGTTTCAGCCAAGGACGGAAAAGGGGATTTGCTTTTACAAAAATGTATCCGGGCCCATGGCGGATTGGAACGTTGGAAGTCCTTCCAAGGCCTAGAGTATACCTTGGATGACAATGGCAAAATGGTATACCAACTTACGCAGCTAAAGGATAGGCGTGCCTACCTGAAATCTAAGACATACACTGTGGGATACAACGGAAAGGTAGCCTGGGCCATACCCGATGCCCGTGGGGTTTCTGGAAAATCCGCCGCCTTCTATTACAACCTTGATTTTTACTTTATCGGGCTACCCTTCCTACTCCGGGACCCCGGTGTAAATACGGAGTATGACGGTCGCAGGACCATTAATGGAAAGGAATATGAATCCTTAAGGATTACCTTTGGGTCAGAAGTGGGCCTTACGCCGGAAGACATTTATTACCTCTATATCGATCCTGGAACCCATCTTCTTGAAATCCTCACCTATTCCATTTCCTATTTTGATCCGGAAAAGGCCGCTGTAAACAGTGCCAAGGTATATTTCGATTACCGCAACATACAAGGCCTAATGATGCCCCATAAAATGGAGAATTTTGAGTGGAAGGATTTTACAATGGGAAAAAGCAAAAATCACCTTCGCCGCTTTAGCAACATCCATTTTTTGGACCATATCCGCGACGAGACGGTTTTCGAAGTTCCTGAGGGTGCCATTATAGAGGTGTTGGCCCAATAATCACTGTTTGTTGTATTCCAAGAGTTCCGCTTCCGTATATTCCATTCCACCAGTAGATCGCCTTTGCCTAAGTTCGCGGACTTTCGTTTTCCTTATACCCTTTGGCCTTTTTGAAAATGCATTGCCCACATAGGAAATAATATCGGCCACATCCTGATCGCTGATGTTGGTATTCCGGGCAAGACCTGGCATAGCCATATTTAGTTCATATCGCTTGCCGTTTACCGTAATCGGCCCCTGAAGGCCATGCAGTACAATCAGGGCCAATCTCTCTGAATCTGCAATATGTTCCGAATTTATCAAGGGAGGGGCCACCCCATCCATACCTTCCCCGCCGGATCCGTGACAAGCCGCACAAATTTTGCGAAAAAGCTTGGCACCCGCAGTGCGGCCGTCCTCTTTCATGTTTTGGGGTTCGTAAATGGGATTTCGGGAACCGAATTGCTTATTCTCAAGGGCCAGATCCAATTGGACCCCTAAAAACCCACCAGCACTCCCAGACTTTGTCCGCAAATACTCCAAAAGGGATGATTCCATTCCGCTTGCGCCACTGATAAGAGCAGTAACGAACATACTGCTATCCCCATATTTTTGATATAGCTCCCCAATCAAAGGAAAAAAGGTATCCTTGGAAACAGTGGCCCAAGTGGTTAGGGTATTGGCCAAATAGAGGTCGATGCCCAAGTTATCCCTTTTTAACAATTCCCGGAAAAGCCCCGACGCTTTGGACAGGTTTTCCACAGCTGCGAAATCTTCCATCAGAATCAAGGCAGTGGATGTAACTTCGGCATTTCCATTTGCCGCTATGCGCAGCAAATGTTCAAAATGCAGTGCGCCCATTCCTTTCAAACTGTACATGGCGTGCAACTGAATCCGCGGGTCGGTGACATCTAAAGCCATATCTTCCAGAATGGGAACCAGTTGCGTAAAATTATTGAAGATAATGTGCTGTTGTGCCCGGTCACGAATCCAACCGTTGGGGTGTCCCAACAATTCTGCCCATTGCCTGGGCAATAAATTACCGAAATCCGGGATGTTTACCGGAGCACTATTGGCAGGGGTCACCTTAAGAATTCTTCCCTGGTTTTGGATGGTATCCAATGCTTTATCCCCAGCGATCTTCTTTAGGTAGGGACTTAAAAAGGCATAGTGCTGTATTACCCCCCTATGCATGTCTACCACATAAAGGCTTCCATCGGGGCCATCGATCAAATTTACCGGACGAAAACCTTCATCCGTGGAAGTAAGGAATTCCTTGTCCCGCCAGGCGTGCCTGGCCACTGTGCTATCCC
>JBCCZF010000141.1:0-6923 GCA_039188035.1 Bacteroidota bacterium
CAGCGAGTTTGCCAAACTGGTGCTGGTATCCATTTTGATCGCGTTGCCCATGGCCTATATGCTGGCCCAAAACTGGTTGTCCGGGTTTGCCTATCGCATTCCGTTACAGTTGTGGTATTTCCTGGTTGCCGGCTTGTTGGC
The DNA here is from genome assembly GCA_039188035.1 of Bacteroidota bacterium. Taxonomy (GTDB): domain Bacteria; phylum Bacteroidota; class Bacteroidia; order Flavobacteriales; family Flavobacteriaceae; genus Ulvibacterium. The sequence goes on from JBCCZF010000141.1 coordinate 142, forward strand.
CTTGTGTATTGCCATGCTAACGGTGGGCAGCCAGGCCATAGGAGCGGCAAATCGGAATCCCGTGGAGGGGTTACGGGATGAATAGGAAGCCCCCTCTAGCTCCCCTTTGAGGGGAGAATACGTACTCTTGCGGTGGCTGAGCTGCCTGCCCTGAGCGCGGTCGAAGGGAGTCGAAACCACCACTTTGAGGAAAAGACCTGTAAGGTACCTGTTGGTTACTAATTGGCAGATGCAAGAACCTAGGAAGCTTCCCTCCTAAAAAGGAGGGATTGAGGGAGGTGTTGTCCGTTGATGACAAAGTAAGTGGATGGGCACGCACTTGCTGTTGAAGGCATCACGAGGAGACCCCAAAGGTCTCTAAGACCTTTGGGGTCTAGAGACTTGCAACAAAAACAATAAACCTTTTGAGCCATCATCATAAAAGAAGAAAACCATGCTAAAACACAACGTCTTACTCTTTTTTCGGAACATCAAAAAGAACAAAATTGGCTTTTTGATTAACCTGATCGGACTGTCCACCGGTCTTGCCTGTGCGCTTTTGGTATACCTCTGGGCTTCCCATGAAATGGCCATGGACAAGTTTCATAAGAACGATGCCCGTTTATTCCAGGTTTTTCGAAATGTGCCTGGTGTGGAAGGAGACCTTGTCACCCATGATTCCAACTCCAGTTTAATGCTTACCGCCCTGCAACAGGAATTCCCGGAGGTGGAAAGGGCCACGGCCGTTTTTGAGATGGAAACCCATGCCATGCTGGAAAGCGGGGAAAAGAAAATCAGGGCCATGGGCCATATAGCAAGCGCGGATTATTTCAAAATGTTCTCGTATCCCTTGATCTTGGGCAATGAGAATGATGCTTTAAAGGATGCCAACTCCATAACCATTTCGTCAAATCTCGCCAATAGGTTCTATGGAGAAGGAAAGGATCCCATTGGCCAAGTGATACGACTTACCCATGGCGAAGAGGAAATAGATGCGGTTTTCACGGTTTCCGGAGTTTTTGAAACCCCCAAAAATGCTTCGGAGCGGTTTGAGTTCCTTCTTCCCTATGACAAGTTTCTACAACTCAGGGATCCCAAATATATCCATTGGGGCAGCAATGGCTCCAGCATGTACGCCATGCTCAAACCAGGCGTGGATATTGACGATTTCAATAAAAAGATCAAGGGCTTTATAAAGACCAAAAGTGAAAAGAACAGGGCAACGGTATTTCTTGGCCAATATTCGGAAAATTATCTAAAGGGGCGTTTTGAAAATGGAAAGCGGGCCGGGGGTAGGATCAGTTATGTGTTCCTGTTTTCATTGATCGCCGTTTTTGTATTGAAGATCGCCTGTATCAATTTTATGAATCTGTCCACGGCAAGGGCCTCAAGACGGTTAAAGGAGGTGGGCATAAAGAAGGCCGTGGGAGCGAGCAGGGTATCGTTGGTTTTTCAATTTATCACCGAATCCCTATTGCTTTCGTTCTTTTCCCTGATTTGTGCCGTAGTATGGGTCATGGCCTTGTTGCCGTGGTTCAATGGGATTACTGGGAAAACCCTCCAATTTGCTCTGGAAGGCCCTGTTCTTATGGGCATTCTCGGGATAAGCTTGTTTACGGGTCTGGTATCCGGGAGCTATCCGGCCCTATATCTGTCCAAGTTTAATCCGGTCAAGGTTTTAAAGGGAAGGATAAACACTGCTTTTGGAGAACTCTTGGTGCGTAAAGGACTGGTAATCTTTCAGTTCAGTATTTCCATTTTGTTAATTGTGGCCGTGGCCGTCATTTACAAGCAGTTGGCGTTTATGCAATCCAAGAATCTGGGCTATAACAAGGACAATGTGCTTGTTATTGAACGAGAAGACGCCCTTATTAGTAATATGGAGGTCTTTCTTGAAGAGGCTAGGCAGCTACCGGGCGTGTTAAATGCCTCCTATATGATGGGTAGTATGACCAATTTTGACAATTCGTCCAGGGGCCATTCCTGGCCGGGGCAAACGGAAGAATCAAAACGTCTCACGTTTTGGCATTCGCATGTGGGCCCCGAACTTATTGAAACCCTCGGGATCGAGATGGCCCAAGGCCGCTCCTATGCCAATGAAAACAATACTGGGGATTCAAAAATCATATTGAACGAAACGGCCGTAAAACAAATGGGCCTAAAAGATCCCATTGGAACCGTAATCAACATGCGTGGGCCCAATAGGGAAATCATTGGGGTGGTAAAGGACTTTAATATGCAATCGCTCTATGAGGAAATCAGACCCATGGCACTGCTCCTAAAAAATGAATGGATCAATACCTTGGTAGTAAAAATAAAGGCCGGAGAGGAAAAAAGTACGATTGATGGGTTACATCGATTGTACACCGAATTTAACCCAGGACTTTAGTTTGATTTCCGTTTTTTGGACGATCAGTATCAACAATTGTACATCTCCGAACAACGCGTGGCCACCTTATCCAAATATTTTGCAGGTCTTGCGATACTCATTTCTTGTTTGGGGCTATTTGGTCTGGCGATGTTCACCGCGGAACGGCGTCGTAAGGAAATCAGTATACGAAAGGTATTGGGCCAAAGTGCGGCTCAGGTTACGGTAATGCTCTCCAGCGAATTTGCGAAACTGGTGCTGATTGCCGTCCTAATCGCTTTGCCTATCGCCTATTTGTTGGCCCAAAACTGGTTGTCCGGGTTTGCCTATCGCATTCCGCTACAATTGTGGTATTTCCTGGGGGCCGGGCTGTTGGCCTTGTGCATCGCTATGCTCACCGTGGGCAGTCAGGCCATAGGAGCGGCAAATCGGAATCCCGTGGAGGGGTTACGGGAGGAGTAAAGGGGGCCCCTCTAGCTCCCCCTCAAGGGGGAGAAAGGCCCCTCCCCAACCTGCCTCGCCGGCATTTATCTCGCCTTTGGCGGAAGGCGGGCCCTCCCCAAGGGGAGGGAATCTTACTCGGATGGGTAAGCTGTATGATGCCCGTTGGCGGATAGGTAATAAATGCCGAAGGTTTGGACTTCCCTCCTATTAAGGAGGGATTGAGGGAGGTGTTAAACAGATAAAGACCTGCAAGGTACCCGTTGGTTGCTGAGCGGCCCCTGCTGAGCGCACACGTGTCGCTGAAGCTTTAGCGTAAGCACAGCCGAAGGGAGCCGAAGCAAAGTAGGGGAACCTTATAGGTCTAGGACGAAAGGATGAAGATTCCAAGGGTTTTGGATGTTCACATGCCTGACAGTTATAAGGCAGTTAAAAGAATGCATTCCCATTGCGGCTTGCCCAGATTGGAGTCAAAGGGAAGGAATGAAGCAAGGAAAACAATTATAAAGATTCCGGCCTGCGCGGGAATAAAGAAGAATTATGATACACAACTACCTAAAAATCGCTTGGCGAAGTATTTGGAAGGACAAAGTGAATTCGGCGATAAAGGTTGTCGGCTTGGTCGCGGCAATTATTAGCATGCTATTTGCCGTAATCTATTGGAACGACGAACATAACTTTGATTCCTTTCACGAAAACAGTCCCGATCTATATCGGGTCACGACCACCTTGGTGGAGCAGGACGGTGCGGATCCCATTACAGTAGGTGCCACTGGACAGGTTCAAGGACCGGCCTTTCAAGAAGCGATTCCGGAGATAGGGGATTTTGTGCGCCTCTGGGGCGGGGATATCCATAACGATGTAAACGGGAACGGCAAAAACCTGAATCTGAACATCCTTTTTGCGGACAAACCGTTTTTTGAACTCTTTTCCTTTCCCTTGATACATGGCAACCCTGTAACGGCATTACAGGAAATCAATAGTGTCGTGATTACCGAATCGACAGCCATGCGATTTTTTAATTCGATTGATGTGGTCGGTGAAGTCCTTAGTATTACGGCAGACCCCTCTTTTCAACGGCTTAAAAAGCCCTTGGTCATTTCCGCCGTGGCTAAGGATCCGCCCCAAAATGCGTCCATACAATTTGATCTGGTGCTTCCTTTTGCCTTTGCCCAGTTGTCCTTTACGGATACGAACTGGCTAAACACCTATTTGGGCACTTTTGTGCTGTTGGATCCCTTGGCCGATATGGATGCGGTACCCGGGAAAATGGATGCCGTGTTTGCCGTACATGCCCAAGAGCAATTAAAGAAAAGTACCGCACAATACGGCTTTGATCCCGAAATACGGTATGGCCTGCAGGATGTACGTGAAATGCACCTGAATCCCTTATTTAGGCCAGGAGCATTTAATGGGGAGGGGGCAGTCGTAAATACTAGCAGTCCCTTGTATTCCTTGGTTTTTATGGGGATAGCGTTGCTTATTTTAGTGCTTGCATCGATCAATTTCATCAATATCGGTTTGGCAAATGCGTTTAAGCGCGCCGGGGAAATTGGAGTAAGGAAGGTAGTAGGTGGAAAACAAGGCCAGATCGTATTTCAGTTTTTGGCCGAGTCTAGTTTGTTGTGTTTGATTGCCTTTGGGATTTCGATTTTGGTACTGAGCCTGCTGATACCCTTGTTCAACGAATTTACAGGCAGGCACTATGTATTTCTGGAATTATGGGATATACGATTGCTCATCTACATGATGCTTGTTTTTTCCGGGATGGTGGTTTTGACCGGGGTGTATCCGGCCTTGGTCTTTTCAAAATTCCGACCTGTAGAGGTTTTGAACAATAAGGTTAAGATCAAGGGAAATCGGGTTTTGAGTCAAGGCCTTATTATCTTCCAATTTTCCCTGGGCACGGTCTTGTTGGTGGGTGCCTTGGTATTTTATAAGCAATTGGACTATATCCAGACCAAGGAACTGGGCTATAACCCCGATCAGATATTAGAAATTGTCATCACCGGAAACTGGGATTATGCAGCTATCGGCAAAACGTTCAAAGAGGAATTGGGCAAGGAGCCCTCGGTACGTTCTGTATCGTTTCTTTGGAACTATTTTAATCACCATGGATGGGTGAAAACCGGGAATCATCGTTTAGATGCACAATTATGGTCGGCCGATGAAAACTACCTGAATGCCTTGGAAATCCCGATTTTATTGGGGCGCAATTTTTCGACCGACTTTCCATCCGATATTTCCGATGCGGTAATCGTAAACGAGACCTTTGTGCGCCAAAGCAATTTGGAAGATCCCATTGGTAAGCAGCTTGTACTTAACGAAAATGAGGAGTACCGCCAAACGAAGACCATTGTGGGGGTAATGAAGGATTATCACTACGGGTCGCTACGGGAGGCCATAGGGCCCCTGGTATTTTCCATGGCTCAAAAACCGGGAAAAATACTGGTGAAGTTGCAAAAAGCGAGACAGCAGGAAGCCCTTGCGGCGATTTCGAAAGTGTATGCCCAATTAATGCCCGATGCGGTTTTTGACTACCAGTTTTTAAACGAATTGAACGCCAAACAGTACGTACGGGAACAGCGTTGGCAAAAAATAGTGACCAGTGCCACCCTGCTGGCCTTCTTGGTCTGTGCCTTGGGATTGTTCGGCATGGCACATTTGTCGGCCAACCAACGGATCAGGGAATTGGGGATTCGCAAAGTACTTGGAGCAACCGTTTCCCAGTTGGTCATCCTCTTGTCCATCAATTTTTTACGATTGGTATTGATCAGTTTTATCATTGCTATGCCTCTGGCCTGGTGGATTACCAACCTGTGGCTACAAGGATATGCATACAAAACCCCTGTGGGTTGGACCGTATTCGGACTGGCCGCCATCATAACGATTTTGATTACATTGATTGCTATAGGCCTTAGAGCCATCGGGGCCGCTATGGCCAACCCGGTGAAGAGTTTACGGACGGAATAGGAGCCCTTCCCTGGCCCTCCGCGCCTTAGGCGGAAGGGACGCTTACTCGGACGAGAGGACGAAGACCCCAAAGGCTTGTGCCAAGCATTGGCATCTAAAGCCTTTGAGGTCTGGAACAGAATGTCCATATTTTATACAATAACTGTCCAATTATTTTACACTTTGTTTTTGGCTCTTCCTTGTAGTTCAATTTAAAATGTTGGTTTATAGCCGAATATGATTCTGGCACATAAATGGCGTATGCTTTTGAAACAAGAACCCATACTAGATCGAGTAGCCAAAACAAGGGATTCTAAAAATAACTATCATGTTCAAAAACCATATTGTCCTCTCCCTGCGTAACCTTTGGAAAAACAAACTGCTTTCCTTTTTAAACCTGTTGGGCCTAAGCATTGGTATTGGCAGTGTATTGACCTTATTGTTTTCGGTCTACGCCTACTATACGGCCGATGCCAATATAGAAGATCAGGAAAACATTTACTATATCAGTACGCGTACTCCCAGTGGAGCCAGCTATATGGATACCCCTTACCCCTTCATGGATAAAATCATGGAGACCTCGCCCCAGGTGGTCGCCGGAACACATATGCACGGATGGGGCAATATGTGGTTGGAACATGGTGAAACCGAATTTCAAGAACAGACAAATTACGTGGATCCTGAATTTTTTGAAGTTTTTTCCTTGCCCCTAAAATATGGAGACGCCAATACGGCGCTTGAAAATAAATATTCCATTGTCCTCACGGACAGGGTAAGCCAAAAAATATTTGGCGATACCAATCCCGTTGGAAAGACCATTACCGGATCGGATTCCCTAAACCTCACGGTCACTGGGGTTTTTGAGGGCATAAGCCCCTATTCCTTTTTCCGTTTGGGGGTGGTATTGCCCAATGACCTCTTAAAGGACAATCCCAATTTTGTTTCCCGAGCGACCTGGTCCGATAGTTTTTCGCCCATGTTCTTGCATGTTCGCCCAGATACCGATATGGCGCAGTTTACAGCCCATGTGAACCAATTGGCC
>JBCCZF010000142.1:0-6866 GCA_039188035.1 Bacteroidota bacterium
CCGGTTTCGTCATGCATCGTCCTGCGTATTAACTCCTTTCGTCCTAATCCCAAAAATGAACCACGTATGAATTCCCATTAAAAGAAGGAATTCCAAACCAAGGGCGGACTTCTCAAAAAGAGTCAAAATATGCATGCAAAATGGCACTTTTGGCGTGATTCAAAAAAGTCTAGGGAATCTTCCGTACATTACCTGTAAAGGTGATACCGTACTATGGGATTCATTCAAATACACCGTATTCCGCTTCAGGCAACCATCCGTAAAGTCCTATGGGGCCTATGCGGGGTATTATACCTTTCACCCATATCGGCCCAAGTGCCCTTAATTTTTGATACGGACTTTGGAGGTGATGCCGATGATCTTGGTGCCCTGGCCATGCTAAACCATTTTCAGAACAAAGGCGAAGTAGATCTCCTAGCCGTAATGTGCTGGAATAGGGAAAAGTACGCAGTTCCGGCCATAGACGCCACAAATACCTTCTATGGCAATCCGGACATCCCCATTGGTGTTCGGAAGGGTGAGATCCATGAGACCAAATGGAACCACGGTAAGGTCATTGCGGACCAACTGCCCCACGATGCCACTTTTACTACAGTTCCCGAGGCCACCGGACTTTATCGAAAACTACTCGCGGCACATGCGGACAATAGTGTGGTAATCGTTACCGTGGGGCCCCTGATGAACATCAAACAACTTATCGATTCTGAACCGGACGCCCACTCTGATATGGGCGGGTTGGACCTCGTCCATGCCAAGGTCAAGGAATTTGTCATCATGGGGGGACATTTTCCCAGCAGCAAGGACGAGTGGAATTTTAATGGGGACATGCCCGGCATAACCCAATATGTTTTGGAAAAACTAGCCCTTCCAATCACCTTTTCCGGGGCCGAGCTGGGCTCGGTATTAAAAACCGGGGAAGTATTCAATGTACTTCCCGAGGATTCGCCCCTATACCTGGGTTTTTTTCACTTTAGCAAGCATGCCCCTTGGATGAAACAGTTGTTCAAAGGGCAAATCGTGGACAACTCCACCTTTGACCAGACCGCGGTACTTTATGCCGTACGCGGTGGGATTGGCCATTATTGGCATAAGGTTACGGATGGCCGCTGTGTGGCCGATGCCCATGGCGGTAACGTGTGGGTTCCTGGAAAGGAATCTAACCACGCCTATTTGGTCCTGGATAGGCCCAAAGCGAAGATGGAACGGGAAATGGAGGCCTTTATGCTTGGAAAATTCGAATAAAAAGGATGATGATTTTAGCGCAACCCATTCAAATTAAACCAATGAAACGGTCCCTTGTAATCCTTTCTGTATTGTTGTGTATTGGGTACTTGCATGCACAACAGAAGGTAATTTTGGATACCGACCCTTCCTTTGATCCGGATGACGCGGGCTGCATCGCCATGCTGCATACCATGTCCAGCACAGGGGAATGTGATATCCTGGCCATGGTAAACTCCACCAATCAAAAGGAATCCGCACTGTGTATAAGCGGCATCAATCAATATTACAACCGCAAGGCTATCCCTGTAGGGGATTATAAGGATTATCCGGAAAAGATCAATGCCACTGAGAACACCTATGACTACCATATTGCCAAGGACTATCCCAGGATACTTATGCGTTGGGAGGATTCCCATAACGGGGTAAAGCTCTATCGGGAGATCTTGGCCAGTGCCCAGGATACCAGCATAACGGTGGTTATCATAGGAACGATGCATAATTTTTATGGGCTTTTAAAATCCAAGGGCGATGAATGGAGTAAAAAAACAGGAAAAGCGCTTGTACGGGAAAAGGTAAAGCTTGTGGTGACCATGGGGGGCAATTTTTTGAACAATACGGGTTATGATCGCACCAATTGGGGCGGCGCGGACATCCTTTGCCCCTATACAAACTGGTCTTGTCTAAACCCGGAAAGGAACCGCATGTGCCGGTATGTTATCAAAAACTGTCCTGCGCCCTTCGTTGCCTCGGGTTGGGAAAATGGCAATGGGGATTATTACAATGCCCGTAATGGCAATGTCATTACAGGGCAAGGGCTTAAGCAATTGGCGGGGGACCATGTGGTCCGCAAAAGCTATGAGCACCATTTTGAACATCGCGGCGGGGCTGATGATATTAGCAGGCATAGCAACGATCAGATCGCCCTACATTATGCCATCCGAGGGGAGGACAACAACTATAGGGCCTACACAGATGGAAAGATCACCCTTAGCAAAACAGGGGAATGCCGTTGGGATCCGACTATAAATCAAAAACAAGGACATATCCAAAAAAATAGGGAAGACGAGCCCATAGCAGCCGAAATCGAGGAACTAATGACGGCCCCAGTACCCGAATTGGATACCTCACCGCCCACCGCACCCAAAAACGTAACCCTGGAAAAAAAGGGGAAACGCTTTGTTTTACGTTGGGAACCGTCCCAGGATACTTCCAAGGGCAGTTGGGTAGTCGCCTATAACATTTATGAAAATGGGAAACGGATAGCTCAGGTATATGGCAGGCAATATCCCGGGATCCGGAAAAAGGGAGAGACCTTGGACTATGTCATACGCGCGTTGAACGCGAGCGGAACGGAAAGTGAAGCCATTGTTTTTTCCGCGCAGCTCTAATACGTTAATTATGGTCAAAATCCTTTTCTTGGCTTTCCTTATCCCAGTTGCCCTGACAATTAGTGCACAAGAACCCTTGCAAATCCTGAGTTTTCAGGGGGACAATGGTTATGAGCACGACTCCAAGGATGAGGCATTGCGCTTGGTGGAGTCCTTGGGCATAAAAAATGGGTGGCATATCCGCACAACACGGAATACGAAGGATTTGAACGACACCGTACTGGCCAATATTGATGTGGTTATCTTTAACAACAATTGCGGTACGGAACAGGCCATTTTTAACAAAGCCCAACATTTGGCCTTGCAAAGGTATATGCGAAATGATGGTGGGTTTATGGGCATCCACTGTGCTGGTGCCATTTGGCATGAAGAAGAGGAATTCCAGCAATGGTACGAAAAATTGATCGGAACAAGGTTGGTAGGACATCCGGAGACCCAGAACGCCACCCTGGTAGTTGAAAACAAAGATCACCAAGTCACGGAACATCTTCCCCAGAAATGGAACGTCCGGGACGAATGGCACTACTTTTCGTCCAATCCCCGAGGCAGGGTAAACGTATTGCTTTCCTTAGACGAGGGCTCCTATACGGCGGAACCTGGTCAAAAAATGGGCGGGGACCATCCCTTTACCTGGTATCACTATGTGCACGGGGGCCGATCCTTCTTTACCTCCTTGGGCCATACCGAGGAAATCTATCACAATGCGGACTACCAGCGCATGATCGAGGCTGCCATTCACTGGGCTTCGGGACGAACTGCTTTTGATGGGCCATATCCTTCCAAGGGACTGCTTCTTGATTTAAATGCGGATAGTCTGGTGGCGACCAATGCCCAGGACCAGGTACTGCGATGGGGCAATAGCGCGCGGTATAGGTCAATTTTAGATTTTAGGCCTAACGATTATGGTATTCGGATAACCCGACCGGGATCCGGCCGACCTTCCCTCCGGACCAATGTCCCAGAGCTGGCCGGACATAACAGTATCGTTTTCCAGGAGGACGAACTCATAAACCACAACGAGGCTATTTTTGACCATTTGATTACTGGTAGCGGGTATACCTGGTTTGCCCTGATTCGCCCGTATACCACCCAAAACAACGATGAGGAAACGGAATTTGGCCAACACCGACTAACAGATGTAAACTCCTTCTTGGGCAATCTTAAAAACGGGGGCAACTATGAAGGCATCTGGGGAAGTCTTAACGATGATCTTACCGTATGGTGCGGTTCCAGAAATGGGATAACCTTTGGGCGATTTGATAAAAACAACCCAAAAATAACCGGTACACGCTTGGAAGCCGGAAAGTACTATATTGTTGCGGCACGAATGGGTTCGGGTACCGGTACGGTTCCCATTGAACTCTTTGTTGATCATATACATCCTGTGGCCTCAGGGACATACCCGGTAAATATATACGCCAATTCCTCCAAATTGGCCATTGGTACGGAACGGGATGCCACCAACCATCCCGGTTCAGAATCTTTTGACGGGGAAATCGCCCGTTTACTGCTCTATGAAAGGCCCCTAAACGATGGGGAGTTCAAAAGTATCCTGGACTATTTGGGGAATACCTATGGCTTAATGGATTAACGAAAAAAAAACACCCCGACGAACATCGGGGTGCTTTTGGAAGTATCTTAATATGACTTCTAATACGCTCGGAAAAATCCTAGTTCAGATCAAAGCGGTCTAGATTCATCACCTTGTCCCAGGCACCAATAAAGTCTTTTACAAACTTCTCTTGGGCATCATCGCATCCATATACCTCGGCAATGGCCCTCAATTCGGAATTGGAACCAAAGATCAAATCCACCCGGGTAGCGGTCCCTACCAGGTCCCCACCGTTGTGGCCTTCAAAAACCTCATCCCCCTCAATGGCCTTCCAATCCGTACCCAATCGAAGCAGGTTCACGAAGAAATCATTGGTCAAGGTTTCCGGTCTATTGGTAAATACACCATTATGCGATTTGTCCCAGTTGGTATCCAATACCCGCATACCCCCTACCAAAACGGTCATTTCCGGCGGGGTTAAGGTTAGCAGTTGGGCCTTGTCTACCATCAATTCCTCGGACTTCACGGAATACGTACCTTTTAGATAGTTTCTAAACCCATCGGCAACGGGCTCCAAAACCTCAAAGGATTCCGCATCTGTCATGGCATCGGTAGCATCGGTGCGTCCCGGGCTAAAGGGAACAGTTACCTCGAAACCAGCATCCTTTGCCGCTTTTTCTACTGCGGCACAACCGCCCAAAACGATAAGATCGGCCAGGGAAACGTTTTTTCCAAAATTGGCCTGGATCCCTTCCAAGGTCTCCAAAACCTTACCCAGTTGCGCCGGGTTGTTTACCTGCCAATCCTTTTGTGGGGCCAGGCGAATACGCGCCCCATTGGCACCTCCCCTAAAATCGGATCCCCTGAACGTGGATGCCGAGGCCCAAGCGGTGGAGACCAATTGGGAAACGGACAATCCGGAATCCAGGATAGTCTGCTTTAAGGAGGCAATATCGTCCGTGTCGATCAATTCGTAATCCACGGTAGGAACGGGGTCTTGCCAGATCAAGTCCTCTTTGGGGACTTCAGGGCCAAGGTATCTGGTCTTAGGCCCTAAATCCCTATGGGTAAGCTTAAACCAGGCTTTGGCATAGGCCTCGGCAAATTCACTGGGGTTTTCATAAAAATGTCTTGAAATTCTTTCATACTCCGGATCCATGCGCAAGGAGAGATCCGTGGTAAGCATAAAAGGGGCGTGTTTTTTCTCGGGATTATGGGCATCCGGAATGGTTCCTATCCCCGCTCCATCCTTTGGTTTCCATTGATGGGCCCCAGCCGGACTTTTGGTAAGTTCCCATTCGTACCCAAAGAGGTTTTCAAAAAAGTTATGGCTCCATTGGGTAGGGGTTTTTGTCCAAGCCCCTTCCAGTCCACTTGTAATGGTATCTGCCCCTTTACCCGATCCAAATGTATTATTCCACCCCATACTCTGCATTTCTATGGAAGCTCCGGCAGGTTCCGCTTCCACAAATTCCGCATCACTGGCCGCTCCATGGGTCTTGCCAAAGGTATGCCCCCCGGCAATTAGGGCCACAGTTTCATAATCGTTCATTGCCATACGACCAAAGGTTTCCCGTATGTCATGGGCCGCCGCCACGGGATCCGGATTGGCATTGGGTCCCTCAGGGTTCACATAGATCAGCCCCATATGGGCCGCTCCCAGGGGATTTTCCAAGTCACCGTTTTTGGCATATCGGGTCTTATTGCCCAGCCATTCGGCCTCCGAGCCCCAATAGATATCCTCCTCCGACTGCCAGATATCTTCGCGGCCCCCGGCAAAACCGAACATGGGCAATCCCATGGATTCATGGGCCACATTGCCCGTTAGTATCAAGAGATCGGCCCAGGAAAGTTTCTTACCATATTTTTGCTTAATGGGCCATAGCAAGAGGCGCGCCTTATCCAGATTCGCATTGTCCGGCCAACTGTTCAAGGGAGCAAAACGCTGTGCCCCGGTACCCCCGCCTCCACGGCCATCAGCAATTCGGTAGGTTCCCGCCGCATGCCAGGCCATTCGGATAAAAAAGGGTCCATAGTGGCCATAATCTGCTGGCCACCACTCCTGACTGTTGGTCATAAGCTCGGTAAGGTCTTTTTTTACTGCTTCCAAATCCAAGGAACTAAATTCCTCGGCATAGTCAAAATCGGGATCCATGGGATCCGCTTTTCGGGAATGTTGTCGTAAAATGTTCAGGTTTAAAGAATTGGGCCACCAATCTCGGTTTGTGGTGCCCCCTCCGGCCGCCTGGTTGAGTTCCCCGCTTAAAAAAGGGCATTTTGTTGCGTCCCCGCCGCCATTAGATGTACTGTCCATTTGAAAAATTGTTTTGTTTGTCACGAATTTATTCTCCCTAAAAGTACATTTCCTGCTCCTTATGTTCCCGCACTGTTTATTTTTTTGCGTTATGTAGATATTACGAATTGTTATGGCACATGGAAAAAGTATTGTGTTTAACTATTGTCCTATTTTTGTAAATGCCTTTGGAAAAGTTGATCCGTATGGGTAAGACAACATTGTTTCTTATTTTGACCATTGTGTTTGGTCCTAAGCATCCGCTGAAGACCATGGTAACCGAAAAACGTACCGCGCCCCGATTGGATTTTCTCAAGGAGAATTATCATTGGGCCACGGAAGAACTGTTCCTTGTATATTTTTGGCCAACGTAAAGCATTTGCCCTTATGATACGTATGGAAATCTTAA
>JBCCZF010000143.1:0-6826 GCA_039188035.1 Bacteroidota bacterium
GTTAGTATTACCCTATATTTGATACGCCTAAGGCCGTCCAGAAAGAGATTTCTAAAGACCGTTCCCTTAAATCCTTCACAGCGGAGGTCTTTGGATCGGATTTAAGGACGGGGTTAGACTAAAATGTATTTATAAATTTGATATTGCCACTAATGAAAACACCATTTACAATGCTTTTTATACTCATGGTAGCGGTTGTGGGACAAGCCCAGGACTGGGCCGCCCTAAATCACTTTAAAGCGGATAATGCACGTTTGGACCGACCCTCCAAAAATGAAAATCGCGTGGTTTTTATGGGAAATTCAATTACCATAGGATGGTTGAATTCGCGCCCCGATTTTTTTGCAAAAAAGCCCTATGTGAATAGAGGTATAAGTGGGCAGACCACACCCCAAATGCTAGTGCGTTTTCGACAAGATGTTGTGGACTTGGAACCCAAGGTAGTGGTTATTCTTGCCGGAACCAATGATATCGCCGGGAACACGGGCCCCGTTACTTTGGACATGATTCTGGACAATATAATTTCCATGGCCCAGTTGGCCCGGGCCAATGGCATTGAAGTTGTGCTTTGCTCCGTGCTTCCCGCCTACGACTATCCCTGGAAACCCGGCTTGGAACCTGCAAAAAAGATTCCCCAGCTCAATGCAATGATACAACGGTATGCGGACGCGAACGCTATTATCTATTTGGATTATTTCTCCTCCATGGCAGATGACCGAAACGGCCTTCCCAAAAAATATGCGGAAGATGGCGTGCATCCCACGGTTGAAGGCTACAAGCGTATGGAACCGCTTGTGGAGGAGGCCATCCAAAATGCATTAAAACAAAGCCCATGACGTTGTTTTTTGGCAAATCAAAATTACTTTTTAGACCAATGGCCCTACTGGCCGTATTACTTCTTTCCCTTGGTTTTCAGTCCATCCGATCGCAAAGTAGTACACAAGTTCCGTATGGGAACCCCATAGGGCCCCTAAGGGTGGGCGTGGTAGGTTTAACCCACAACCATGTCCATTGGATCATGGGCAGGGAAAGCCAGGGCGATATCCAAATTGTGGGCATTGCGGAACCGGACAGAAAATTGGCCATGCGCTACGCCAAGCAGTACGGTTTTTCCATGGATTTGGTTTACGATAGTTTGGAGCATATGGTAAAAGCTACCCGTCCGGAGGCGGTTACCGCCTTTAACGCCACCTTTGAACACTTGGAGACCGTGCGCTACTGTGCCCCATTGGGCATAGACGTTATGGTGGAGAAACCCTTGGCCGTAAGCTGGGAACACGCCCGGGAAATGGCGGCCTTGGCCCGCAAATACAATATCCAATTGCTTACCAACTATGAAACCTCGTGGTACGGCAGCAACCATAAGGCCCGTGAGTTGGTATTGGAACAAGATACGATCGGGGACATACGGCGTATGGTCTTTCATACCGGCCACTTTGGCCCTATTGAAATAGGTTGTACCCAGGAATTTTTGGACTGGCTCACCGACCCCGTATTAAATGGTGCCGGGGCACTTACGGACTTTGGATGCTATGGTGCCAACCTTGCTACCTGGTTTATGCAAGGTGAGCCTCCCATATCCGTTACCTGTACTACACGAACGGTGAAGCCGCATATGTATCCCAAGGTGGACGATGATGCACTAATTGTACTACAATATCCCGAAAATCAAGTTATCATACAGGCCTCCTGGAATTGGCCCTATCACGTAAAGGATATGGAAATTTATGGGAGCACGGGATACGTTCTCTGCGAAAATGGAACCGATATGCGCCTCATGACCGGTAGAAAGCAGCAATCTTCCCCACTGACTGCCCCTGCCCTGGAAAAGGGGCTGCACGACCCCTTTGCCTTTTTCCATAAAGTCGTAAAGTCAGGACACCGTTTGCCCCCTTACGATTTGTCTTCCCTGGAAAACAATTTACGGGTAGTCCAGATACTGGAGGCTGCCAAACGTTCCGCTGCGGAGAACAGGACTATTTTTTGGAGGGACATGTTTCCCGAAATCCAAAAACAATAAAAATTCCCTTGGAAAAAAAGTCAGTCCCCCAAAGGATAAACCCCATGGGGCTCGCGGGCTTCGGCCATACGTTTTTTTAGGCGCTGTGCCACCGCGGGATGTTTGGCAATGACATTTTCATTTTCACCGATATCTTTTGAAAGATCGTACAGTTCCCAGGAATCCGTTCGATAAACGTAGAGTAACTTCCATTTTCCTTCCCGTACGGCCTGCGCATCATACTTGCCTTCCCCGAACTCCCAGTACAGATATCCCGTCCTTTCCCGGGCATTGATAGCTGTATTACCCAAAAGGGCCGGCATTAAGGAAATACCATCCGTATTTTCTTTTAAATCAACATGCAACACCTCGGCAAAAGTGGGCATCATGTCCCAAAAGGCAGAGGGCAAATGGGATTTGGCCCCTGGAGCGATCTTGCCTTTCCATTGTGTAATAAAGGGAACGCGGATACCCCCTTCATACAAATCCCTTTTTGTGCCCCTTAAGGGGCCATTACTATCAAAAAAATTGGGATCTACCCCCCCTTCCCTATGGGGGCCATTGTCGCTGGTAAAAATCACCATGGTATTTTGATCCAGTCCCAAGATTTGCAAAAGGTGGAGAATGCGGCCTACATCCTCGTCCAAAAGGCTGATCATTGCCGCCTTGGCCTTTTCGGCATCCGGCCAATCCCTATGGGCATAGGAACCCAAATCCGGAACTTCCATGCCGTGGCCCGCCGTTAACGTCCCTTCGTTATTGGCATGGGGAATGGTAAGTGGCAAATACAGGAAAAAGGGATCGTTCCTATGCGTTTCAATCCAAGATAAGGCTTCTGCAATAAAGAGATTATGGGCGTATTCCTTCTTTACGGTTGCGGCCTGCCCCTTGCCCTTGGCATATCCTTTTGTGGCCTTGACCACTTCGTTGGCCAAACGTACACTATCTCCATCTTTAATGAGGTAATCCGGATAGTAATTGTGGGCCAATATCTGATTTAGGTACCCAAAATAGTGATCGAACCCCTGTTTATCCGGCGTACCGGACGAGCCCAAATCCCCAAGACCCCACTTCCCAATGAGTGCTGTGGCATATCCTGCACTTTTAAATAGTTGGCCTATGGTAAAGGTGTTTTCGCGAAGTACGTTGTTTGTATTTCCCCTAATAGGCGCATGCCCCTGATGAAGGCCGGTCATTAGCGATGCCCTTGAGGGGGCACAAACCGTATTGCCTGCATAATGGTCCGTAAAGACGATACCTTCCTGGGCCATTCTGTCCAGGTTGGGGGTCTTGATTTTATCCTGTCCAAAACAACCCAAATCCCCATAACCCAAATCGTCAGCAAGAATATAAATGACATTGGGGCTGTCCCTTTTGGATACAGCGGCACCTTTCTTGGTATCCTTTTCCGAGCAACCTAATGACAGGGTAACCAGTACTATGGCTAGTATCTTCTTCATGAGATCTTTAGGTGCTCGGCAAAGTGGATCTGTCCAGAGGATATAACAGAGGAAAATACCTGCCTTCCATTTTTTTTCCTTTGGGAATTGGTGGTACACCGCGTAATAATTCTTCATCAGTATTGCTCAGGGTCCCATCTGCAAAGACATTGAGCACAAAGGCCCTACGCGCTATCGCGGATTTATTCTCATAGGATCCGTGTACCATCAGGGGATGATGAAATGTAGCATAACCCTTCTGTAGTTCAATGGCCACTGGATTTTCAAATTGTTCTTTTTGTCCTTCTGTGAGATAGGCCTTAAGGCCATTCATATCCCCGGCCAGATCCGGGGCATTGAGCAAGCCCCATTTATGACTTCCAGGGATATAATGCAAACACCCATTTTCCGTGGTGGCATCGTCGAGACCGGTCCAACAGGTAAGGTGTTGCATGGCCACGGTACGGGTCCAATACGAATAGTCTTGATGCCATGCCACTACCCCACCATGCTTGGCAGGTTTGCAAAATAGCTGATCGTGCCAAAAGCGGACGGGCCTTTCACCCAACAACTGGTAGGCCGCCATAATAAAGGCTGGATTCCAGAGTACGTCATGGAAACCCGGGGTAATGCGCCAATGCCCCAGGGAATGGAACAGTACGGAATCCGGATCCGTGGACTCATTGCTGTGGTATTCATAGAACAAATGATTTCCCGGATGCTTGGGATCTCTTATTTCCGCCAACTCCTTGCGCAATGCTTCTACCTGTCCTTGGTCCAGAAGCGGTATTCCACTTATGTACCCTTGGCTGTGGAAATGATCCACCTGCGCCTGACTCAAACGATAGGGCTCCCATTCTTTCTGACTTTTGGGTAGTTGAAACAAATCGGAAACCAATCCGTGATATTCTGCCAAATCCATACGTATTCCCTCCATGCTATTCAAAAACGTTTTTTAAATGTATGATATTTACAGATTACAAGAAAGCTTTTTAGGCCATATTGCCTTATATTGCCCTCCTAATCCTTGACTCATGACCTTCGATATCTCTGAAAAGGTTGCTATTATTACCGGAGCCTCCGGGGCATTGGCCAGAAGTATCGCCAAAAGCCTGGCAAATTCAGGAACAAAACTGGTACTGCTTACCCGCAGTCCCGATTCCTTGGAAGGTTTTATAGGCGAACTGAAGGCTTTGGGAGCCGACGTTGGGAGTTACCCTGCGGATATTCTTTCTGAAAATTCCCTTGAGGAAGTAAGGGCGCAAATACTAAAGGATTTTGGTCGCATAGATATTTTATTGAACAGCGCCGGAGGCAACCTGCCCGGGGCTACCATTGCACCAGAGGAGACGGTTTTTGATATGTCCATAGAGAATTTCAAGAAAGTTACGGATCTTAATCTCAATGGCACTGTGCTGCCCTCCCTGGTATTCGGGAAGGTGATGGCAGAACAAAAAACGGGAAGCATCATCAACTATTCTTCAATGGCCGTTGACAGAGCTATTACGAGGGTTGCGGGATATTCCGCCTCCAAGGCAGCCATGGAAAATTTTACGCGCTGGCTTGCCGTTGAAATGGCCAGAAAATTTGGTGATGGTATCCGCGTTAACGCAATTGCCCCAGGGTTCTTTATTGGAAACCAGAATCGGAATCTACTCATCCGTCCGGACGGTTCCTATACAGAACGGGGCCATGCAATAATTCGAAATACACCGATGGGACGCTTTGGTGAAGCAGAGGAACTCAATGGGGCCATCCATTTTTTATGCAGTGACGCCGCCCGTTTTATCACCGGGGCCGTACTACCGATTGATGGAGGTTTTAGTGCATTTAGCGGCGTATGAAACCTAGGGTTTTGTTCAAAACAAATGTTGTATCGCAACCTCTAAGGGCAATTATCGCAAACTTTTGATCAATGCCAAGGTATCGGCCACCTTTTTCTCCAAGCCCTTAAAGTCCCTATTGGCCAAGACCTCCTTGCTAATCAATTTTGAACCCATACCTACACAGGTGACCCCGGCGCTAAACCAGGCCTTTAGGTTGCTTTCCTCTGTGCTTACCCCCCCTGTAGGCATAATACTGGTCCACGGCTGTGGTCCTTTAATGGCCTTGACAAATCCCGGGCCGTAGGTAGATCCCGGAAACAATTTGATAATTTCGGCCCCTAGCTCCTCCGCCTTGTTTATTTCGGTAAGCGACCCGCAACCCGGGGACCATAACACTTTTCTACGATTACAGGCCTGGGCAATATCCTCACGCAAGGAAGGGGTCACGATGAAGTTGGCCCCCATTTGCATAAAGAGCGACGCCGCCCCACTGTCCGTAATGGAACCTACCCCCACGATCATTCCAGGCAGTTCGGCCATGGCATACTTGTTCAGCTCCCGAAAAACCTCGTAGGCAAAATCGCCGCGGGCCGTAAATTCCAGTAAACGGGCACCTCCGTCATAACAAGCCTTAAGCACCTGTTTCCCGAGTTCCGTGTCCGGGTGATAAAACAAGGGAACCATCCCGGTCTCCTGCATTACGGTAGCAACCTCAATTCTTGAATATTGTGCCATTAGATGTATGTAGTTTATGGTTTAGGTTTTCTGGGCCATCAGCGTTTTGTTCCCTCAACGTGCCACCCTTCCAGAGGCATCCCCGCCCATCAGTTTTTCAACTTCGGCCACGGTGACCAAATTGGCATCCCCCTTTATGGTATGTTTTAAACAGGAAGCCGCAACGGCAAAATTAAGTGCGTTTTGGTCGTCTTCCGGATATTGCAGCAAGCCATAGATCAATCCGCCCATAAAGGAGTCCCCACCCCCGACCCGATCCACAATATGCGTAATTTGATATTGTGGGGACTTAAACATGGTTTCCCCATCATACAAAACCCCAGCCCAGGTGTTATGCGACGCCGAAATTGATCCCCGCAAGGTGGTAATGACCTTCTTGGCATTCGGAAACTTCTTCATCATTTGCTGACATACGGATAAAAAAGCCTCGGCCTTTACATGTTCCCCCTGCGTGGTAATGTCCAATCCCTCGGGCTTGATACCAAAATGTTTTTCGGCGTCTTCCTCATTGCCCAGGATAATATCGCAATAGGAGGTCAACTCGGTCATTATAGACTCGGGTTCCACTCCGTATTTCCAAAGTTTGGCCCTATAATTCAGGTCTGTTGAAACGGTTACCCCATGCTTCTTGGCGGCTTTTACCGCCTGCAGACAAACATCCGCCGCCCCTTGGGAAATGGCCGGTGTAATCCCGGTCCAATGGAACCATGCGGCGTCTTCAAAAACAAGGTCCCAATCAATCATTCCCTTTTCAATTTCGGCCATTGCCGAATGGGCCCTATCATAGACCACTTTACTTCCGCGGCTAACGGCCCCAGTCTCCAAAA
>JBCCZF010000144.1:0-6782 GCA_039188035.1 Bacteroidota bacterium
CTAAAACCAACCGGTACGTTCCGGCTTGATCCACACGAAGTACGGTATTTTCGGTATCCACAGGGTTACCATCCCGCTCCCATGTAAAGCTTTCCCCGCTAATATCGGTGGCCGTGGTAAGGCTTATGCGTTCCGAACTGCTGCAGAATACGGTGTTGTCCGCGCTAATATTAAGCGTTTCATTGGACAACAACTGGACGGGCAGCACATTGGAAAAGACGGTATTATCGCTCAAGGCGCCTTCTAGGGTATAACTTCCATTTTGCGATGGATCTGTTAGGCTTATGTTCCTAGCGGTCTGTCCGGAGAGTAGCACCATATCCCTCCGCCAGCGATAGATAAATTCATCGGCCAACTGGGCCGTAACATCCAAGGTGCTATTATCTGCCAGTACGGCATTAATGGTACGGATATCCAGTACAGTGCTGGTGCTTTCGCAAGCGGTATAGGAATCAGTGTAGTCTATAATAACCTCAAAGGAGGTGGGCGAAACTATCGTGGTGTTTGGGCTGTTAAGGGTTGTAGAGGTACATACACCTCCTGTTTGGGTAACCTCGGCATAGTAAATACCGGCCTGATTCGCCTCAAAGGAAGCACTAGTTGCCCCTGTAATGGGATTGTTATTGCGGTACCATTGGTAGGTTGGTGCATTGGCATCGGTGTCAATGGCCAGGGTTTGGGTCTCCAGGGGTAACAGTACCAAGTTTTCGGGATTATCCCGATCCACACTAAACGCACCGGCGTTGCTTATGGTTACCACAGAGGATCGCTCAATACATATACCAGTTCCGGACACCTCAATTTGGTACTCCCCGGCAAAACCCGTAACCGACCCATCCACGACATATGAAGTACCCGTAGCACCACTAAGGGCCGTACCGTCCTTATACCATTGATAGGAATATGAGGCATCTGTTATAGTGGAGATTAGGGTTTCCGTTTGGCCGCTGCAAAGGGCCGTATTGGCCGGCGGGCTAATAGCTATTCCGGTACTACTCCCGGCAGTGACGTCGATAAGGTTGGATTCTGTATTACCGGCACCAGTACAGTTCGGGCCGTAATCGATAAAGGCCATATACATCCCGGAGGTACTTACCGTGAGGCTAGGGCCAGTTTCCCCGGTTATGGGGGTACCGCTCCTAAACCAGATGTACTGGTACGTGTTTAAAAGGGCGGCGTCAATATTATCTACAACAAGATTTACACTGGAACCATCACAGACCTGGATGCTCCCCGGCGTGGAGCCATCGCCATTGGGGCTAATGTTTAGGTTGGATGTAAAATCCATGTAATACATGTTGTAGGGATCGGAGACCGGGCTGGTGAAGGCCGGGCTTGTACTGCGCACTCGAAGTCGGTACGCAAGTCCCCGGGTATCCGTAGGGATGGCAAACTCCAAAAGAAAAGGGTTGTTATTGTTTTGGGTATTGGTGCTGGCCAGCTCAACAGGATCGTCAAAGTCCCCATTGGCGTTGGAGAGCTCCAGAATAAATGTGTTATCGGCGTTGGCACTTCCTACCCAGCTAATTTCCACAAAGAACTCGTTAAAAGGCTCTCCCGAAATAGGAAGACCGGCACATATAAAGGGCCAGGGAGATCCCGATCCCCCATTTTGATTAGGGTTGGCAGCAGGTTCCGGTGCATTTACGGCAATTTGCCCTTGGAGATGCCCGCTGCATACGAGCAAAGCAAATAACGACACAAAGGGGGTAAGCCAAGATTTGATATTCATAGGAATGGTCGTTTGGTAATTCGGCCTTGGGGTGTGATGGTGGGGTAAAGCTTTGAAGGTATGATTTGTTTGATAAATTTTGCGGTAAAAGCCTTCACGTCCAGCATTATTACCTCAATGACCAAAAACAAAGATGTTATTTAATACGTTGTTTCTGAATTATATGTTGTGGCTGCTTTTGAAAATGTTGTGAAACGGGGCATTCTTATGGTGATCTCTTTTAATCCCCCGGAGTAAAGGCATTTTTCCTACTTTTGTGCCTCCTAAACAACAATGCATGGAAGACGCCTCCACCCCCCTTAATTTTATAGAACATATCATTGAGGAAGACCTAAAAATGGGCTTTCCGAACGGGGACTTGAAGTTTCGATTTCCCCCGGAACCCAACGGTTATCTGCATATTGGGCACGCAAGCTCTATCTGTTTGAATTTTGGACTTGGATTGCGCTATGGAAGCCCGGTTAACCTGCGATTCGACGATACCAACCCTACGAAGGAGGAACAGGAGTATGTGGATGCCATAAAGCGTGATGTGGAATGGTTAGGCTTTACTTGGGATACCGAAAGGTATGCGTCCGATTACTTCCAGCAGCTATTCGATTGGGCGGTACGGCTAATTAAGGAAGGAAAGGCCTATGTGGATAGCCAAACCTCCGAGGAGATTGCAGAACAAAAGGGGACACCTACCCAAGAAGGCACAAAAAGCCCATATAGAAATAGACCAATCGAAGAGAATTTGGTTCTTTTTGAAGGAATGAAACAAGGCCAATTTAAAGAAGGGGAACATGTATTACGGGCCAAGATTGATATGACCTCCCCCAATATGTTGATGCGGGACCCTGTAATGTACCGCATTCTACATAAACCGCATCACCGAACAAATACCGATTGGTGTATTTATCCCATGTACGATTGGACCCATGGGGAAAGCGATTATATAGAACAAGTATCCCATTCCCTATGTACATTGGAATTCCTGCCCCATAGGGAACTATATGACTGGTTTTTGGATCAAGTAGTGGATGTAAACAGGGTGCGCCCAAAGCAACGGGAGTTTGCGCGAAGGAACCTAAGCCATACCGTGGTAAGCAAACGGAAATTGCTGCAACTGGTGGAACAAGGGGTGGTAGATGGTTGGGACGATCCCAGGATGCCCACAATTTCCGGGCTGCGCCGGCGTGGTTATACCCCGGAGGCCATTCGGAATTTTGCGGATACGATCGGTATCGCCAAAAGGGAGAACCTGGTAGATGTATCGCTATTGGAGTTCCATGTGCGGGAACACCTCAATAAAATTGCGCCGCGGGTCATGGCGGTATTGGATCCGCTGAAGGTTGTGATTACGAATTACCCAGCAGGTGAGGATGAATGGTTGGATGCGGAAAACAATCCCGAGGATTCCTCGGCAGGCTTCAGAAAAGTTCCTTTTTCCCGGGAAATCTATATTGAAAGGGCAGACTTTAGGGAAGAGGCCAACCGAAAGTTCTTCCGGTTGAAGCTAGGTGGGGAGGTTCGCCTAAAAAATGCTTACATCATAAAGGCAGTTAGCTGTACAAAGGATGAAGCGGGGCATATTACCGAGGTACAATGTACCTACGATCCCAAAAGCAAAAGCGGTAGCGGAACGGAGGAAAGCTTGCGCAAGGTAAAGGGAACGTTGCATTGGGTTTCGATAAAACATGCCCTAACCGCGGAGGTACGTCTTTACGACCGTCTGTTTACGGACGAGTCGCCGGATACCCACAAGGATAAGGACTTTATGGATTTTGTAAATCCCGATTCCTTGAAAAAAGTGACCGGTTATTTGGAACCCGGTTTAAAGGATGCCCAAAAAGGGGATCGTTTTCAATTTCAACGGCTGGGTTATTTTAATGTGGATACGGATTCCTCGAAGAACAACCTGGTCTTTAACCGCACCGTGCCCTTGCGCGACACTTGGGCCAAA
This sequence comes from Bacteroidota bacterium, assembly GCA_039188035.1. Lineage (GTDB taxonomy): Bacteria > Bacteroidota > Bacteroidia > Flavobacteriales > Flavobacteriaceae > Ulvibacterium. The sequence goes on from JBCCZF010000144.1 coordinate 3,678, forward strand.
ATCAGCCAAAAACCATAACATAGGTTTTTCTGATGCCATAGAATATATCAATCGGTATTTTCTATTTGGACAGGCTTGTTTTAAAGGACTCTGTGCGCTTTTTGTTTTGGGTCAAGGGTAAGTTGCATTACGGGCTTGGAACAGGCCGTATGGGGCCGTATTCACAATATTTCTACAAATTGCTTCCGTGGAAGTAGGGTCTTCCTGTTTTTTTCGTCATAAGCTACATCAACCATCCATTTCATGTGGGCGGGTAAAGCATATTGATGATGAAAAGGAAAGTAGTGTGGTTTTTGGTTTTATTCACGTTTTGGTCAAATGCCCAAGAGATGTCCGTTTCCCAGATCGGGTTTGAAGGGTTAAAGCGCACCAAGGAAGCTTTTTTAAGGCGCCTTATTAAGGTAAGACCGAATACGGTTTATGATTCCCTTTTGGTGGAGCGCGATGTGGAACGGCTTAATCGGTTGCCCGGAATAGCCAAGGCCACCCATATTACAAAAATCGAAAATGGGATGGTGCACCTTACCTATACGGTGGAGGAAAACTACACGCTTATTCCGGGATTGCGGATTGCTACCGCGAACGACGGAAGTTTTGCCTATAGGCTTTCCGCCTTTGAATTCAATTTGTTTGGGAACAACCAATTGTTGGGCGGTTTTTACGAAAGGAATATCTTTGATTCCTATGGTTTCTTTTGGGAGCACCCTTTTCTTTTTAGCGATAAAGTGGGTATAGGTTTTAGTTATCAGGATGCCACCACCCAGCAGCCTATTTTTTTTGAGGAAGGGGAAAAAGACTATCGGTTTAATTCGGAAATGTTCGAGGGGAAGTTTATTTTTTCCTTCGACTTCAATAACGAGGCGGAGATCGGAGCCAGCTATATCAAGGAATCCTATCGGTTTGAGGCCAACGATCCCTTGCCCGGAAGGCCGCTTCAACTACAGGCGGACAAACTCAATTATCGATTGGCGTATCGCTATATCGATTTGGATATCGATTATCAATATTTTGATGGGGTACAAAGTGAGTTCACGGGCCAATACATTCAGTTTTTGAACGGGGATGCCCCGGCAGAGGAATTTTTGAAATCCTTTCTTTCCCTGCGTAATGATTTTATCTACTACAAGAAAGTTGGTAATCGGGGCAATTGGGCCAGCCGACTGCGCTTGGCGATGGCCATTGGCAATGAAGGTTCCCCTTTTGCGCCCTTTACCTTGGATAATCAATTGAATATTCGTGGGGTGGGCAATACGGTAGACCGGGGCACTGCGGCCATAGTCTTAAATACAGAATATCGACAAACCCTTTATGAAAAAAAATGGTTTGTAATACAGGGCAATGCCTTTCTGGATACCGGTTCTTGGCGCAAGCCCAATGGCGACCTCTCCCAACTGTTCGATGGTTCCACGGTACGGTTCTATCCCGGGCTGGGCATCCGCTTTTTGCACAAACGTATTTTTAACGCGGTTTTCCGTTTGGACTATGGCTTTGGCATTGGCGATGAGGCCACCAACGGCGTCGTCTTTGGAATAGGGCAGTATTTCTAGGTATTCCAATAGCCGTTAAGGAACTCAAGACGAGTTCTAGGTCTATTTGGGCGGATGCCGGCCTACCGGAATTTTGAAACCTGTTGATGGCCGCAAAACAAAAACGGAACCAACTTAATAAAGCGGTTCCGTTATCTGAACAATGTCGGTCGGGATAAATACCTATTTATCCGCCTTCTTAGGATTGCTTTTCTTCATCTGCTCCCCGATCATATTGCTTGCGGTAAAGGAAGCGACCATATTATTGAGCATATCGCTACCGGCCTGCGGCGAATTGGGTAGGAGGATCAAATTGGTATTCGTTTCTTCCCCAATGGACTGCAATGTATCATAATGTTGGGTTACCACAATTAGGGCGGAGGCTTCCTGGGAGTTGATGCCTACCTTGTTAAGAACCTCCACGGATTCTTCCAATCCGCGGGCAATTTCCCTGCGCTGATCGGCGATACCCTGGCCTTGAAGGCGCTTGCTTTCGGCCTCGGCCTTTGCTTTTTCTACAATAAGGATACGGGCCGCATCCCCTTCAAACTGGGCCGCGATTTTTTCGCGCTCGGAGGCGTTTATGCGGTTCATGGCCTCTTTTACCTGGGAATCGGGATCAATATCGGTAACTAGGGTCTTTATGATGTCGTATCCGTATTCCGACATATATTCCTGAAGTTCACGCTTTACGGCGATGGCGATATCGTCTTTTTTTACGAATACATCGTCCAATTTCATTTTCGGGACCTCTGCCCTGACTACGTCAAAAACAAAGGAGGTAATCTGATCGTGGGGATATTCCAGTTTATAGAAGGCATCGTATACCTTATCGCGAATGACCACATATTGTACGGACACTTTTATTTTGACAAAAACATCGTCCAGGGTCTTCGTTTCTATAAGAACATCCAGTTGCTGTATTTTTAGGCTTAAACGTCCGGCAATACGATCCACTAGTGGAATTTTCATCTGTAATCCGGAGTTGCGAATGCTTTGGAAACGCCCAAAGCGCTCTATGACCACCGAGGTCTGTTGTTTTACAATAAAAAAGGAGGAGAGTAGGATCACCAGTCCGAAAAAAATGATTGGTATCAAAAGAAAATTGCCCATGATGGTAGTTTTTGGATTTTAGAATATGAATATAGTGAACTCTTCGGAACTATTTGCCCTTATGGAAAAATGGACAATGGGGTAAACGGGAAAACGGAATCCAGCAGGAGTTTAACGTATGAGTAGCAAATAGGAGGGTTTTGTTACAAAGAGGGCCAAAGATCGAAGAAGGAGAGGGTCGGCGCTATAAGACGTTTAGGGCATGCCGGATCCTGGCCAAGGTTTCTTCTTTGCCGATCAGTGCCATAATGTCGAAGAGGTGTGGGCCTTGCAAGGCGCCTACAAGAACTAAACGAAGGGGAGGCATCACTTTGCCAAAGGAAAGCTCTTGTTCCATAATCCAGTTTTTGGTATGGTTTTCTAGATTTTCCGGGGAAAAATCATCCAGGTGCTCCAACTCCAAAAGAAATCGTGCCATAATTTGGGGAGTATCTTCCTTCCATGATTTTTTAACAGCCTTGGCGTC
>JBCCZF010000145.1:0-6778 GCA_039188035.1 Bacteroidota bacterium
GGCAAAAACCAAATCAAATTTTTCATGGGTATGGGTAGATAGCCATTGTGCGCCATCGGTACAGAGGATACATATTCTATTGTCTTTTCCAAAATAGTCGCGGGCAATGGCAATAAGCTTCGGGTCATTGTCCACCGTGGTCAATTGGGAGCTGGCATCCATGCCGTCCACTATCCAGGAAGTACCCAGCCCAATACCTGTGCCCAGTTCCAAAAAACGCCCTCCGGGTTTACTTGTAACCAGGGTTTTTAGCAAGGATCCTATGTAGAGATCCGAAGGCATGGTGAATCCAATTTCTTTGGATTTTTGCAATATGGAAGCGTAGACCTCCGGGCGGTTGTGGATTTGGATATCGTTCATGTTCTCCCTTAAATTGATAGATTTTTGGGAAGCAGTCCCTTTTAGGTTTCCGAGTCTTATTTCAAACGAATATCCGATACCGAGGCCCCTGAAGGGATCATCGGGAAAACATTATCCTCTTTTTCCACCCGAACTTCCAGGAAATAGGGTTTGTCCGAAGCGATCATCTCTTGTACACGGGCCTTTAAATCTTTGCGTTCCGTAACCCGTTTGGCCTCAATATGATACCCCTCTGCAATTTTTACAAAATCTGGATTGGTCATTACCGTAGAGGCGTATCTGCTTTCGAAAAAGAGTTCCTGCCATTGCCGTACCATGCCCAAATGGTCATTGTTCAACACAACGATTTTCACTGGAACATTATGCTGAAAGATAACCCCTAATTCCTGAATGGTCATTTGGTAACCCCCATCGCCAATAATGGCCACTACCTCCCGTTCCATCGCCCCCATTTTGGCTCCAATGGCCGCGGGAAGGGCAAAGCCCATGGTCCCCAGACCCCCGGAAGTAATGTTGCTCTTGGATTTCTCAAATTTGGCATAACGGCAAGCAATCATTTGGTGCTGACCTACATCGGTTACGATTACGGCTTTGTTGCCCGAGGCTTGATTTATCTCCTCAATGACTTCCCCCATGGTCAACCCTTCCTTTGTGGGGTTAATGTCCTTGTCGATAACCGCCTTGAACTCAATGTCATGTTTTTCCTTAAACTGTGCATGCCACTCCTTGTGGGAATTGGAATTTACCAAAGGCAGGAGAAGTTCCAAGGTTTCCTTGCAATTGCCCAGAACGGCCACGTCTGCCTTTACATTTTTATTGATTTCCGCAGGATCGATCTCGAAGTGGATTACCTGGGCCTGTTTGGCATAGGTATCCAGGCTTCCGGTAACCCTATCGTCAAAACGCATCCCAATAGCGAGCAGTACATCACACGCATTGGTGAGGATGTTTGGGCCATATTTGCCATGCATGCCTACCATGCCCACATTCAGGGGATGACTTGTAGGCAGGGCCGATTCGCCCATAATGGTCCATGCCGCGGGGATGCCCGCCTTTTCAACCAGGGCCTTGAGTTGCTGCTCGGCTTCCCCGAGAATTACCCCTTGTCCCCAAACGATATATGGTTTTTTGGCCGTATTAATCAATTCGGCCGCTGCTTCAACGGCCTTTGTTTCCGGTTTGGGTACTGGTGTGTAGCTACGTACTCCCGTACATTTTTCATAGCTGAAATCCAGTTCATCAAATTGGGCATTCTTGGTAATATCGATCAATACCGGGCCTGGTCTCCCGGACTTGGCAATGAAGAAGGCCTTAGCGAAAACCTCGGGAATTTCTTCTGCCTTGGTAATCTGGTGGTTCCATTTGGTGACCGGGGTGGAAATCCCGATGATATCGGTTTCCTGAAAAGCGTCAGATCCCAAGAGATGTCGTGGTACCTGTCCGGTTATGCAAACAATCGGGGTGGAATCGATTTGGGCATCTGCCAAGCCCGTTACTAGATTGGTGGCTCCCGGACCGGAGGTTGCCATGGCGACGCCTACCCTTCCACTTACACGGGCGTAGCCTTGGGCCGCATGCGTGGCCCCCTGCTCATGCCTTGTAAGTATATGGGTCAGCTTGTCTTGAAATTTGTAGAGCTCGTCATAGACCGGCATAATGGCTCCACCTGGGTAACCATAAATCAAATCCACACCTTCTGCCAACAAACAATGAATGATGGCCTCTGCCCCACTTATGCGAATGGTCTTGGCTATGGTATTCGCTTCCTTTTTTAACGTTTCCGTACTCATAATCCCTACTTTGGTTAGGAGTTTTAAACAAACTTCAATGCCATTCCCGTCCCGATGGCTATCGGCACAGAAATGACAAAATTCTCAATACTTATCAGTAACACATCCTTCTGAGGCAGATGCCACAGATCTTGCGTATTTGTACAATATTCCTTTGGTAAATTTTAGTGGCGGTGCCTGCCATTTGGCCCTTCTTTGATCCATTTCCTCGTTAGAAATATTCAAGGTAATGGAATTGTCCAAAGCACTAATGGTTATGGTATCCCCGGTTTTCACAAGGGCAATGGCACCTCCCACCTGCGCTTCTGGGGTAACATGGCCCACCACAAAACCATGGGTTCCCCCCGAAAAACGACCATCGGTAATCAGTGCGACCGATTTTCCCAAACCGGCCCCCATGATCATGGAGGTCGGTTTTAGCATCTCTGGCATGCCAGGGCCTCCTTTGGGGCCTACATAGCGAATGACCACGACATCCCCTTTTGCCACTTCGCCTTTGGATATACCCTCATTGGCTTCCGGTTCGCTATCATATACTACGGCCTTTCCTTCAAAGGTTAGGCCCTCCTTCCCGGATATTTTTGCTACGGCCCCTTCTTCGGCCAAGTTCCCTTTAAGGATCTGTAGGTTTCCAGAGGATTTTAAAGCTTTGTCTACACTGTACAACAGGTCTTGCTCCTCAAATTCCATGGCCTCGACATCCTTAAGGTTTTCGGCCAAGGTCTTTCCGGTGACGGTCATACAATCCCCATGTAAAAAGCCCTGTTCCAACAAATATTTCATGATTTTTGGGGTTCCCCCAATGCCATGAACGTCTTCCATTAAATATTTTCCAGAGGGCTTTAAATCCCCGATAAGGGGCGTTCTATCACTTATCCTTTGAAAATCTTCCAAGGTGAACTCAATATCCGCGGCATACGCAATGGCCAGATAGTGCAATACCGCATTGGTGGATCCCCCAAGGGCATTGACCAGGGTAATGGCATTTTCAATGGATTTTTTGGTAACGATGTCTTTTGGCTTTAAATCCAGTTCCAAAAGATTTTTTATGGCTAGGGCCGTGCGTTGCGCCTCGGAGAGTTTACTGGGATTAACCGCAGGTATGGAAGAGTTATACGGTAAGGCCATTCCCATACACTCAATGGAAGATGCCATGGTGTTTGCCGTATACATACCCCCACATGCGCCGGCACCAGGAATAGATCTTTTAATAATCTCTTTGTATTCGATCTCATCGATTTCCCCGGCAATCTTTTGTCCCAAAGCCTCAAATGCGGAAACAATATTTAGCTTTCGTCCCTTGTACTTTCCGGAAGCAACACTACCGCCATACACCATAATGGAAGGCCTGTTCAAGCGAAGCATGGCAATAATCGCTCCCGGCATATTCTTATCACAGCCTACGACCCCTAGCAATGCATCATAGGACATACCGTTCATAACGGTTTCCATGGAGTCTGCAATAATATCCCTTGAGGCCAAAGAATATTTCATGCCTGGTGTGCCCATGGAAATACCGTCGGATACGCCAATGGTACCGAAGGTCAATCCTACCTGTCCCGTTTCATTAACATGCTTTTTGATCTCTTGCGCGATACCATTTAGGTGCATGTTGCAGGGATTGCCATCGTAGCCCGTGCTACCGATCGCGATTTGCGCCTTTTTCATGTCCTCTTCCTTCAATCCTGTGGCGTACAGCATCGCCTGCGATGCCGGTTGTGAAGGATTTTGGGTAACAGTTTTGCTATACTTGTTCAATTCCATTTGTTGCTGCTGTTCTTCCATGGGCATTCAAATATAATTTTTTCATAAACCGTGTTTTTTTAACAAAAATGTAATCCTATAGATCCAATTGATGCTATATCAATGTACTTTTCTTAGTATCAATATAATAGCTCGGTTATTTGTCCTATATTCAATTCCTTGGTCCCTATTCCGGGGATAGCTCGTTTCTCCACAATACCAAAGAAAAAGCCTGTATCCCCTTTATGCGATACAGGCTTTTGCTTACAGCGAAAATTCCGTATCATCCGCACAAACGGACGACGACTTCCACTGTAGTATTTTTGAGGTTGCTATTCACGTGTGCAATACTAGCAAATTTTTTTTAACCCGCAATACCTCCCTGGAATTTATAGCCGTTGATGGTTTTTTGGCACTTGTTTGTACTACCCTTCAGTCTTAGTAGAACCCTTCCCGCCTTGTGCGGAACGCCCGCCTTGCCATCGATGCAGGGGTAGGTTTCGCGGCCCTTGTCGCATCTGGCCGCTCGCGAAAAGCCCAAATCATTGGCCTTTTCTTTCCACTTTGTTATGAAATGTGCATTCCGGTGTTGCCAAAATTCGCTTTAAAACCGGTCCCTCCCGGGCTGACCTGTACGAGTGGAAAAGGCGGTTTTCCAAGAACAAAATGTATACGGGCTCCAAGGGATTTTGGTAAATACTGTTGAGGATTGCTTTTGAGTGTTGCACTTGTGGAACTATTTTTTTTTAATTTCGGAAAATCGAAGATTAGATGGAGCGATTACGAACTATATTGAACAAAAGTTTTCCCTATTTGGATAGTACGGGAAACAAACTGTTGCTCATTGGCACCCTAATCGTTTTTTCATTTACCTTTTTAAAGGTATATACCCCCTTTGATATGAACCAGTGGGCCGAAACCCACTACGTGGGTTATGTGGTCATTGGAGCCTGTATGTTGTTGATTTCCCAGTTCTTTTTACGTTTTGTTTTTGGCCATGCCCAATTTAAGGTATGGAGCTTTTTACTTTGGGTAATTTTCGAGGTCTTTCTAATTACCCTTGGCATTCATTTGGCCTATGCGCCGTCTTATACAGGAATTGGAGCCGAGTTACACGAGTTTTATCGCACGTCCCGCTATGTAACCCTATTGCACGTGGGACCATACCTTCTTGTTACCTGGTATCTAGGTATTCGTTACCGGTTTTCTAGCATTGAAGAGATATCCTACGATACGGCAAATGCGAATACGATAAAACCAACGGATGACCTATTGACACTCACAGGAGAGAATGCCAAAATCATCCTTGCGATAAAGTACAGTCAGTTACTTTATATTAAGTCGTCCGGTAATTACCTAGAGATCTATTATCGGGATGGCGATACTACAGTAAAAGAATTGGTTCGAATGAGCTTGAAGAGCATAATATCGAGGATTTCAGACCCATCGATTATTCGAATACATCGGTCTTTTTTGGTCAATAAAAACCACATTTCCTCCTTTAAAAGGACGCGCAAAGGGTATGAGGTACTACTTCAGGGAACAGTCAAGGAAAAGCTGCCGGTAGCGGCAGGGTACAAGGAGAATTTCGAAAACGAACTACAACTTAAAGCGTCCCGTTAATCACATTATAGCGGTTTTTCGTCACAAAAACTGTTAATCCTTCAATTATTTGCGTTATTTCCTATTAATTGGTTAACAGTTATCGTTAACGTAAAGATTAAATCAATTGGGATTGCCCGATTCTGATTTGAGGGGTGTTTATGGATAAAAAGTATATCATTTTAAAGTCTAGTACCGCTGGACTTATTCTTTTTTTGACCATACTCCTTGTGAATGATTGGAATGGTTTGAAGACCTATGAAGATATCCCTGTCTTAAACTCCAATTGCCCTCCAGGATTTAAAAAAAATGATAAGAACCAATGTATCTCGGTCAACTTATACCAACAATATGATTCCCCCAATGATTCGGGTGTGGGCGGGCTCACCACAGGTTTGCCAAAAATACGGGATGGTTTTACGCCCCAGCAAATAGATTTGGGGCGCTATCTCTTCTTCGACCCCGCGCTCTCCGGGGATGGTTCCGTTTCTTGCGCTTCGTGCCATGATCCCCAAAAAGGATTTGCCGATGGTTGACCCAAAAGTGTGGGTATTCAAGGGCATACGACCAAAAGAAGTGCTCCATCCCTTTGGAACGTAGCCTATTTGCAGCGCCTGTTTTGGGATGGGCGTGCCACTTCTCTTGAGGAACAAATGCAGGGTCCTTTGTATTCCGAGGAGGAAATGGGCAATACCCCGGAAAACCTCTTAAGTACGATCAATGCCATTGGCAATTACAATACCCTTTTCTCAGAAGCCTTTCCCGAGAAGAAAAAAGAGGATTCCATTGAACTGGGACATATTTATACGGCCTTGGCCGCCTTTGAAGCATCCTTGATTTCCTTAAACAGTAAATATGACCGCTACGCCCATGGTTACCATGATGCCTTGGACGAGCAAGAAATTGAGGGTATGAACGTTTTTAGATCTTTTGTTGCGCGTTGTGCCGAATGCCATACACCACCGTTATTCACTAATCAGCAATTCGCCGTAATTGGTACTCCGGAACCCGATGACCTGGCTTTGGATCCTGGCGCCCAAGTTACTTTTAAGGATTCTACCCTTAGGGGTGCCTTTAAGGTTCCAAGTCTCAGGAATATTGCCAGGACCGCACCGTATATGCATTCCGGCCGGTTTAAGACCCTAAGGGAGACCGTCCAGTTTTATACGGATGGCCGGGGACATGCCGTTCCCGAAGGCGAACATTTGATTATTCATTGGCATATCTGGGAACCTGAACTATCGGATTATGAATTGGATCGCCTGGTTGACTTTTTGGAAACC
>JBCCZF010000146.1:0-6768 GCA_039188035.1 Bacteroidota bacterium
CACAAAACGGCTAAACACAAAGGCCAAGCAACCAATAATTACAATAGCCAGGGTAGAACGGATCAAATGCCATCGTAGTTCTTCCAGATGGTCCAGAAAGGACATTTCATTGGGGTCTTTCGCCTCTTTTTTCGCCATTAGAGTATGCCTTCATTGATTAGGTTGTGCAAATGTACCACTCCTTTGTATTCTTTTCCCTCCACGGCCAAAAGTTGGGAAATCCCCTTGTCCTGCATCAGTTCCAGGGCCTTTATGGCCAGGAAATCGGTTTCAATGGTCTTGGGATTGGAGGTCATGATATCGGCCGCGGTAAGCTCGTTAATGTCGTCATACTTGTTCAACATACGCCGAATATCGCCGTCGGTAACTACGCCTACAATGGTATTTTCGTGAAGAACGGCGGTTACCCCGAGCATTTTTTCCGAGATTTCTACGATTACCTTCTTAACGTTGGTGTCCGGACCCACCGCGTGCTTTTGGTTGTTTTCGGCAATGTCCCCGACCCGGAGGTACAACCGCTTTCCCAAGGCCCCTCCTGGATGGTACTTGGCAAAGTCGTTGCTACTGAACCCTTTAAGCTCCAAAAGACATATGGCCAGTGCGTCCCCCATCACCAGTTGGGCCGTGGTACTGGTAGTGGGGGCGAGGTTGTTGGGGCAAGCTTCCTTTTCCACATAGGTGTTGAGCACAAAATGGGACTGTTTGGCCAAAAAAGAGTCCGGATTCCCCGTCATGCCTATTAAGGTATTTTCTCCCCTTTTGATCAAGGGAACCAACATCTTAATTTCTGGGGTGCTCCCACTTTTGGAAATGCAAATGACCACATCGTCTTCTTGGATAGTGCCCAGATCTCCGTGAATGGCATCCCCCGCATGCATAAAAATGGCCGGGGTGCCCGTGGAGTTCAAGGTGGCCGTTATCTTGGAGGCAATAATGGCACTTTTTCCGATACCCGAAACAACCACCCTGCCCTTGGATGCTATAATACATTGGATCGCAAGCGAAAAATCTTCATCCAACAAAGTGGCCAAATGGCCAATGGATTTACTCTCGGTGGAGATGGTTTTTTTGGCCAGGGCAAGAATGGCTTCGTTTTTGTTCAAATTAAAGATGATTTATGGATAGTATTGCTAAAAGAGTACTATATTTAAGAATACAAAACTATGCAAACTTAGTATTTATACGATTTTTGGAGCCGTCCTTAGCGTTAAATTGATCAGAGAGACATATGCAAATGACCAAAAATCCGTATATTAAGTAAGAACTTATGGATACCCTATCAAGGAAGGCTCCGATGGCTGTCCAGACAGACATTGAAAGGTGTGGTAGGGAGGGTTATGTAAGTCTAATTTTGTATAATCAATGAACACATTTCTACTTTTTTGGTCACCAAAAAAGGAATAAATGAGGAGACCCTTTGTGGTGGTCTCACTAGGTTCAATACACTAGCGAATACAATACGATTAAAAATGCAGAAAAACGGTATAGTTTCAAACGGACTGGACCTTCATGCCTCTTTAAAAAAACATTTCGGTTTCTCCCAATTCAAAGGACTTCAGGAAGACGTAATCAAGAATATACTCCAACGGAACCACACTTTTGTAATCATGCCCACGGGTGGGGGGAAATCCCTATGCTACCAGCTACCTGCATTGATGCAGGAAGGTACGGCCATTGTGGTGTCCCCACTTATCGCCCTAATGAAGAACCAGGTCGATGCCATTCGGGGGCTGTCAGACGCAAAGGGGGTGGCCCATGTACTAAATTCCTCCTTGACCAAGAACGAGATCAAACAGGTAAAGGAAGATATTACAAGGGGAATCACCAAGTTGTTGTATGTGGCCCCTGAGTCGCTTACAAAGGACGAATATGTAGGTTTTCTACAGACCGTTCCCATTTCCTTTGTTGCGGTGGATGAAGCGCATTGCATCTCTGAGTGGGGACATGACTTTAGGCCGGAATACAGGAACCTTAAGGCCATTGTTGGCCGGCTAGGCGCGGATATTCCTATCATAGGGCTCACGGCCACGGCAACACCCAAGGTCCAGGAAGACATCATTAAAAATTTAGGTATCCTGGACGCCAAGGTCTTCAAGGCCTCCTTTAACAGGCCTAATCTCTTTTATGAGGTGCGGCCCAAGACTGAGAACGTAGATGCGGATATTATCCGTTTTGTGAAGCAGAATTCCGGGAAATCCGGAATAGTGTATTGCCTAAGCCGCAAAAGGGTGGAGGAATTGGCCCAGGTATTGCAGGTAAACGGAATCAGTGCGGTGCCCTATCACGCTGGTTTTGATGCAAAGACCCGATCCAAGTATCAGGATATGTTTCTAATGGAGGATGTGGATGTAGTAGTGGCCACCATCGCCTTTGGTATGGGTATCGACAAACCGGACGTACGTTTTGTAATACACCACGATATTCCCAAGAGTATTGAAAGCTACTATCAAGAAACCGGTCGTGCCGGCAGGGATGGCGGTGAAGGGCATTGCCTGGCCTTTTACTCCTATAAGGACATAGAAAAACTGGAAAAGTTCATGTCCGGAAAGCCAGTGGCCGAGCAGGAGATAGGCAATGCCCTATTACAGGAGGTGGTGGCCTATGCGGAAACCTCCATGTCGCGCAGAAAGTTTATGCTGCACTATTTTGGAGAGGAGTTCGACGAGCATGATGGTGCCGGTGCCGATATGGATGACAACACGCGCAATCCCAAGGAAAAGCAAGAGGCCCAGGACGATGTTTTAAAACTTCTGAGGGTAGTCCGGGAGACCAATGAAAAGTTCAGGTCCAAGGAAATTGTACATGCCCTTACCGGGAAGACCAACGCCTTGATATCCTCGCATAAAACCCAGGGAAAGGCCATTTTTGGTATAGGTTCCGATAAGGACCAACATTTTTGGATGGCCTTGATCCGTCAAGTTTTGGTAGCCGGAATCCTGAAAAAGGAAATTGAACAATACGGTATTTTGCATATTACCGATAGGGGCAAGGCGTTTACGGATAACCCGGTGTCCTTTATGATGACCAAGGATCATATTTACAATCAGGAGACCGATAATGCCATAGTTAGTGCTGCCAATAAGGGTGGTGTGGCCGATGAGAAACTGTTGAGACAATTGAAGGCGCTACGGAAAACCCAGGCCAATAAATTAGGGGTTCCCCCATTCGTGGTCTTTCAAGATCCCTCTTTGGAGGATATGGCTCTAAAATATCCTATTTCCATGGAAGAATTGTTGAACATCCATGGTGTTGGGGAGGGGAAGGCCAGGAAATATGGGAAACCTTTCGTAGCCGTGATTGCCGATTACGTAGAGGAACACGATGTAGTGCGGCCCAACGATTTGGTTGTTAAGAGCACCGGGGCCAATTCAGGCCTAAAACTCTACATCATCCAAAATGTGGACCGTAAACTGCCCTTGAGCGACATTGCATCTGCCAAGGGGCTGGAAATTCCGGAATTGATCAAGGAAATGGAACAAATCGTCTTCAGCGGCACGCGTTTAAACCTGGCCTATTGGATTGACGAAATTTTGGACGAGGATCAACAGGAAGAGATCCACGATTATTTCCTGGAAGCGGAAACGGATGATATCGAGGAGGCTATGGAGGAGTTCGATGGCGACTATGAACATGACGAATTACGCCTCTATCGCTTAAAGTTTATAAGTGAGGTAGCCAATTGACAAAACTTAGCTAACGGGCTTTTCCAAAAGCTCCAAGGTCATATTTTCCGTGTTCATTTTTGCTTTTACCCCGATAGGAAAGGTGAAATTTTGTGCGATATGGCCAAAGCTCATGCCATAGACCGCGGGAATGTTCAAAGGGGCCAACCGATCGGTCAACACTTCCTTTAGGCTAAACGAATCAGGATTGGTAGATGTATTGCAGCCCGCACTGACCCCTATGAGAATGCCCGCCGCTTTTGAAAATGTTTTGCCCGCGATCAATTGGGTCAGCATGCGATCCATACGGTAGGGGGCTTCCTCCACATCCTCAATACAGACCAGGGTGTCTGTAAAATCAATTTCATGGGGCGTCCCGATCAAAGCATTGATCAGGGTAAGACTTCCTCCGGCCAACGGGCCTGTTGTGGAACCAGGGGTAATGATATAGCGATCGTATTCGGGATTTCCCAGTAGCTCCTTATCCGTTATTTGTGCATTTTCAATACTCATGTGGTCCTTGGGATCCATTACCATACACTTTAGCTGTTCCATGCTGTAGGAATCGTTCAAGGTACTTCCAACGGGGCCATGAAAAGTAATAAGTCCCGTTTCCGAGAATATCCCGTTCAAAAGGGCGGTAATATCACTAAAACCGATGAGGACCTTGGGATGGGCGAGGATGGTTTCATAGTCGATCATTTGCATTATCCGGGTGCAACCATATCCGCCACGTGCGCAAAGGATACCTGCTACATCGGGATTGGAGAACATATGGTTTACATCTTTGGCCCTTTCTTCGTCCGTATGGCTAAAATAACCGTGTTTATGTAGGATGCGATCTGTATGATAGGGAACCAGGCCCATTTGCCCTAGTGCGGATTTTGCATCCTCCAAGGCTCTCTTTTCAATGGCGTAGCCCGGGGCAATAAGGCCCACGGTATCCCCTTTTTGCAAGCGTTTGGGGAAAATTCGCGCCTTCCGTGACGGGGAGGTATTCTGGCCCTTAAGGGAACCGGGAAGCATCATGGTGGCCCACGCCCCTAGGGCAGCTCCCATAAACTGTCTTCTGTCTTGCATGAATTTTTGCTAAAGGATGTCCAATGTAAGGAATTTCAAAAGAAATAGGCCCGATTTACGATCGGGCCCACAATTCATAGTGTGATTTTTCTATACCTTAAGGGGTAGGGGCCGAGGTGCCTTCCCTGGCTTGGGCCCTTTTTAGTTGTCGTTGAATCTTTTTAATGGCCGATTCTATAGATTTTTCGGGCTCAATAATGTTGTATTCGCCCCAAAAATCCGGATCGGAGAAACCACTTGCCGCCTCGGCAAGAATGATGGAGGACCTAATTCGTTCCTTGGATTTGGGAAATTGACTGGAGAGGTTCCTTTCCCAATCCGTAACGGCCATTTCGCAAGTCATGCTATACACGGAATTGAAGAGTCTCTTGTCCCAATCTACCTTAAATTCCAATAGCACGTTGCTATAGCCGTAATACCATTTACCATTTTTCTCCCGATAATCCACCCGATAGGCTACCTCATTGGGCCATACCTTGGCATTGGCAGGTTTTTTTCTTACGAACATGCGTGAAGCCATTTCCCTATCCGTAATGTTCAGGGAGAAGATGGCACTAGTAAGTATTTTTTTGTCAACATCGATAAAAAGTTTTCCCTTGTACAAAGGTTCTTTGATATTGGCGCGTTGCTCAAAGTCGATGACATAGATAAGCCGATCGTTTACCCGTGTGGAACGGTCAAAGTGGAACGTGTAATAGTTGAAGGTCTCCTCCGTAAAGAGGTATTCCGGATATTTCATGAGATCTACGAACAGGGTATTGAAGGGGCCGCCTTGAAGTTTTAGGGCCACGGTATCCAATTTGCTGTAATCGGTACTCTTCCGGGACTTATAGAGCTGTACCACATCCCTTCGGGCGGAGGTGTAGGGTGTCTTGTAAATGTTTACGACCGCTTCGGAGAGGGAGACATTTTTACGGCGCTTTTTAATAGTCTCCCGATAAAAGGCCGTCATCAAAGTAGGGTCGTCAAAATAGTTTTCCCCTTTCTTTTTCAAGGTCTGCCGTACCAAATCCCCAGCATTTTTGGGCACCTGGACATTCACCTCGGAAAGCTCCAATACGGAAATATCCATAAAGATTCTTGTGTTGTTCCCGTTGAATTTGGAGAGAGGGATGGTTTTGCTCTTGTAGCCCAGAAAGGCGACCAGGACATTGCCTTGGGCCATATCCTTGGGTACCTTAAGGGCAAACTCCCCTTCCGTGTTGGTAATGGTACTAATATTGGTGCCTTCAAGGGAAAGTGTAGCGAAGACCAAAGGCTTTTTGCTTTCGGAGTCCAACACCTCGCCCTTGTATTGGTCAAAGGAAGCTTGCTGTTCCGATGCCTCCTGGAAAAATGCCGAGATTTCATTCATCCCGGCCAGCCCGAAAAGAAACACGAACAAGAGTGTCCTCGTCAGGTACGCAGTGGATAGTTGTAAAGATTTTTGCATGATATTTGAAATTGTAAATGGGGATAAAAATACTTCTAAGGTACTAATTTTTAACCAAATACTATGTTAAAAGCACGCAAATTATCAGGTTTTTCCTAGGGGCCTAGGTCTTGGAACTAGCGTCGACGGCTTGGGATATGGCTTGGATTTCCTTTGGCCTTAAATGCCGCCATTTTCCCTCTGGGATATCCAAGGTAACGCTCATGATCCTCACCCGTTGTAGGCGCCGTACCCGATACCCCAGATATTCGCACATGCGCCGTATTTGTCGATTAAGTCCCTGGGTAAGCACAATCTTGAACTCCTTGGGCCCCAGCTGTTCAACTTCACATTTTCGGGTTACGGTATCCAGAATAGGTACACCATTGGCCATTTTATGGATAAAATCGCCTTGAATAGGGCGATTTACGGTGACGCGGTACTCCTTTTCATGGCCATTACGCGCACGAAGAATCTTGTTTACGATATCCCCGTCATTGGTCAGGAAAATAAGTCCTTGGCTCATTTTGTCCAAACGCCCAATGGGGAAAATACGTCTAGGGTAATTGATAAAGTCAATGATGTTGTCCTTCTCAACACGGGTATCTGTAGTAC
>JBCCZF010000147.1:0-6766 GCA_039188035.1 Bacteroidota bacterium
CGGCGAAGAATGTCGTAAACATTTGCACCAACAACAGGACATTCCACAGCAGGCCCCTGCATTTGAGCATGCCTATGTGGTATATCCTTTTGAAAAGGTACTCCTTAATGAAAAACACAATTTTTCGGAAAATGAATTTATCGGTATTTCCATAAAAACACTCCGAAGACTGCCCTTTTCCCGCTTCAAGCATCTTAAGGACAGATTGGTGGTACAGCAACCAGTCACCTTTCGGAACAAGCGCGACTTTAACGCCCACAGGCTATTACGGGCCATAGACAATAATGTACTGTTGAGCAAACTGTTGGAAACCGAAGTGGCCGACCCCGACGAGAAGATGTTCCCCCTCCAAAACCTGACCGATGCCTTCCAGGAATATCCCCATATCCTTGAAAATACGGAGCGACTGCTAAACGCCTGCGAAATCCATTTTGATTTTTCGGAAAACCGAAGTCCTCAAAACCTCAAGGCCTATACCGGAAGCACCAAAGCGGACGAAAAGCTTATCGAAAAGCTCTGTAGGGAAGGCCTGCCGGAGCGCTTTGACGAAATTACCGATGATATCCAAAATCGTTTGGAAAAGGAACTGGATCTGATCAAAGCAATGGGATTCGTTTCCTATTTTCTGATCAATTGGGACATTGTCTCCCATGCTCGGGAGAGAGGTTTTTATTACGTAGGCCGAGGCAGCGGGGCCAACAGCATTGTGGCCTATCTATTGCGGATAACCGATGTAGATCCCATGGAATTGGATCTTTATTTTGAGCGCTTCATCAACCTGTACCGGGCCAATCCCCCGGATTTCGACGTGGATTTTTCCTGGCGGGATCGTGAAGCGATGACCCAATACATCTTTGATCGTTTTGAAAATGTGGCCCTGGTGGGCACCTACGTTACCTTTAAGTATAAAGGGGTCGTGCGGGAACTGGGCAAGGTGTTTGGATTGCCCAAGGAAGAGATCGATAGGCTAAGCGAAGGGAGTTACCAGAGCTCCCGATTGGATAGTATGGCCCAATTGGTGCTCAAGTATGGCGGATTGATCCAGGGCATGCCCAATTATCTAAGCGTACACGCCAGTGGTATTTTGATCAGTGAGCATCCCATACATAATTTTTCCGGAACCTTTTTGCCGCCAAAAGGGTTCCCCGTAACCCAATTTGACATGGTCATTGCCGAGGATGTTGGCCTGTATAAGTTTGATATTTTGGCACAACGGGGGTTGGGGAAAATAAAGGACACCTTGGCCATAGTGGCCCAAAACCAACCGGAAAAGGCCCACTTTGATATTCATGATGTCAAGCGTTTTTTTAAGGATCCCGTCATCAATGGCCTGATACGGACGGCACAATGTATGGGTTGTTTTTACGTGGAATCGCCCGCCATGCGGATGTTGCTCAAAAAATTGGAGGTCGATACTTATCTGGGACTTGTGGCCGCGAGTTCCATTATCCGTCCCGGGGTGGCCAAGAGCGGCATGATGCGGGAATACATCCTGCGGCACCGTAATCCCGGAC
Organism: Bacteroidota bacterium; assembly: GCA_039188035.1. Classification (GTDB taxonomy): domain Bacteria; phylum Bacteroidota; class Bacteroidia; order Flavobacteriales; family Flavobacteriaceae; genus Ulvibacterium. The sequence continues at coordinate 1,515 of JBCCZF010000147.1, forward strand.
GGGCCGAGGAGAAGGCCCATCCCGTAATGCTGGATATTATGCCGGATACCTATGGGGTAATGGTCTATCAGGAAGACGTTATCAAGGTGGCACACCATTTTGCAGACCTTGATTTGGGCGAGGCCGACGTACTTCGCCGTGGCATGAGCGGGAAGTTCCGCTCGCGGGAGGAGTTTCAAAAAGTAAAGGACAAATTTATAGCCAATTGTAGAAAAAAGGAATATGAGGACACCCTGATCTTTGAGATCTGGAACCAAGTGGCCAGCTTTGCCGGTTATGCCTTTGCCAAGGGCCATTCTGCTTCCTATGCCGTGGAGAGTTACCAAAGCCTTTTCCTTAGGGCCTACTTTCCACTGGAATATATGGTGGCGGTATTGAACAATGGGGGCGGGTTCTACCGTCCGGAATTTTATATCCATGAGTCCCGGATGATGGGCGCTACCATCCATGTACCCTGTATCAATACCAGTGAAATGGGGAATGTGATCCGCGGAAAGCATATGTATTTGGGGATGATGTACCTCCGAAACCTGGAGCGGCCCGTTATGGAACGTATCCTAGAGGAGCGCTGGGCCCATGGCAACTATATTTCCTTGGAGGATTTTGTAGACCGGGTGGCCATTGCCATGGAGCAGTTGAGCATTCTCATCCGCATCGACGCCTTTCGTTTTACGGGGACCAATAGGCATGAACTGCTCTGGAAGGCCCATTTATTGGTGTCGCGGAACAAACGGATGGAACACCCCAAGCTCTTTGCCCCCAAGCGGCAAAAATTCAAGATTCCCAAGCTAAAGGCCACGGATCTGGAAACGGCCTTTGAGCAATGGGAGCTATTGGGATTCTGTCTTTGTAGCCCGTTTCATCTTCTGGAGCATGTTCCAAAAAATAGTAACGGCCAGCGCGACCTGAAACGGTACCTGAACAAACCTATTGATCTCTACGGCTATCTGATTACCGTAAAGAACACCAACACCCATAATGGCAAACGCATGCATTTTGCTACGCTCCTGGACCAACATGGGGAGGTTTTTGACACGGTGCTCTTTCCCCCTGTAGCGGCAAAATACAAGTTCCGCGGTAAGGGCATCTACCGTTTTTATGGTAAAGTGGTGAGCGAATTTGGCTTTCTGAGCATTGAGGTCATCAAGATGCAAAAGGAAAATTATGTGCCGGATCCACGGTATGCGGAGGTAAAGACCAGTACAAGGTTGTTGGGAATTAATAGCCATGGAGGGTAAATAAAAATAGTTTATGGATTCTCTTTACTAATTCCAATGGTCATCCTACTTTGGGAATCAACCCAAGACAAGTTCACTATTTTTCGCTTGCATTTTAGGAATTCGTATTATTTTTAAGGAATGCCCAAAAAAACCACACGAAACATTTCACTGACCGGTTCCCGGGACTTTACGGGAATCCAATTAAGGAATCCCGCACAATACGCCGCCGGTGCCAAAGGCATCCAAGTGGCCATGCAGCACAGTTTTCGGGAAATGGGGGTGGCCCGCTCCGTGAAGGGCCTGCTCCATATGAACCAAAAAAACGGGTTCGACTGTCCCAGTTGTGCCTGGCCCGATCCCGAGAAACCCTCCAAAATTGGGGAGTTCTGTGAAAACGGGGCCAAGGCCTTGGCCGACGAGGCCACCACCCAAACAATAGATGCCGATTTTTTCAAGAAACACTCCGTAGAGGAACTTTCCCTTTTGACGGATTACGAATTAAATCGCTTCGGTAGGTTGGTGGAGCCTTTGGTGCTCCGCCCCGGGAGCCTGCACTATGCGCCCATTGCCTGGGAGGAAGCATATGCTCTCATTGCAAAAGAACTTCACGGCTTGGATGCGCCGGACGAGGCTATTTTCTATACCTCGGGGCGATCCAGTAACGAGGCCGCCTTTTTGTATGGTATGTTCGCCAGGGCCTTGGGAACCAATAATATGCCGGACTGCTCCAATATGTGCCATGAGAGCAGCGGGGTGGCCCTGGGCGAAACCTTGGGCATTGGTAAAGGTTCCGTGACCTTGGAGGATTTGTACGGGGCGGAGGTTATCCTTATTGCAGGGCAAAATCCGGGTACCAACCACCCGCGCATGCTCAATGCCCTGGAAAAATGTAAGGAAAATGGCGGCAAGATCATCAGCATAAATCCCCTACAGGAGGCGGGACTGGTCAATTTTCGAAATCCCAAAACGGTTAAGGGGCTTTTGGGCAAGGGAGCGGGCATGGCGGATATCCACCTACCGGTAAAGATCAATCAGGATATCCCGTTGATGAAATTGATCTTAAAACGATTGGGCAAAATGGACGCGCTTACGGGAACCGTTTTCGACCACGACTTCCTGGAAGCAAATACCTCCGGGTATGCCGAACTTCTAAAGGATTTGGAGCAGTATTCCGAAAAAGACTTGCTCACGGCTTCTGGGGTTCCAATGGAACAGATGGAGGAGACGGTAAAGTTGTTGGCGCAAAAATCCAAAATTATCGTGTGTTGGGCCATGGGCCTTACCCAACATAAAAACGGGGTGGCCAATATTCGGGAGTACGTGAACCTGCTTCTGCTCAAGGGGGCCATTGGGAAACCCCATGCGGGCACCTGTCCGGTACGGGGCCATAGCAATGTGCAGGGCGATCGCAGTGTGGGGATTATGCATTATGTAGACAAGGGTCTCAACCAAAGGATTGAGGAACATCTGGGATTTTCCCCGCCTACCAAAGCAGGATATGATACGGTAGAGGCCATAAAGGCCATGTACGAGGGCAAGGGTAAGGTATTTGTATGTCTGGGCGGAAACTTTCTAATGGCCGCCTCGGATACGGAACACACGGCCCGGGCCCTTCAGCACTGTTCCCTCACCGTACAGGTGAGCACCAAATTGAACCGTACCCATTTGGTCACCGGAAAAACGGCCTTGGTCCTACCCACCTTGGGACGTTCGGAAAAGGATATAAAGGACGGTACCCAACGTTATTTTACAGTGGAGAACAGTATGGGCCGGGTGACCCGTTCCCGAGGGTTGTTGCAACCGGCTTCGGATCGTCTAAAAAGCGAACCGGAAATCATTGCTTCCATCGCAGAGGCCTATTTTAACGGAAAGCACCCCGTGCCCTGGAAAACCCTGGGGACGGACTATGGCCAAATCCGCTCCTTGATCGATAAAGTAGCCAAAGGGTTTCAAAATACAGAAGAGCGCTCCAAGGGAACGGGATATTACCTGCCCAACAATGCCCGGGAACTGGATTTCAGCAAGTTACCTGGCGGAAAGGCCCAAATCACCTTGAATCCCTTGCCCGAACATTGCCTGGAGGAAGATCAATTTTTGCTGATGACCATCCGTTCCCACGATCAGTTCAACACCACTATTTACGGATTGGACGACCGCTACCGTGGGGTGTTTAACGAAAGGCGGGTCCTTTTTATGAATTTAGAGGATATGGAAAGAAGGGGATTCCAAAAAATGGATGTGGTGGATATCCTAAGCCATTATGACGGCAAGCAACGCCGGGCGGAACAATTCCTGATCGTTCCCTATGCCATCCCGGAGGGCAACTTGGCGGCCTATTTCCCGGAGACCAATGTTTTGGTGCCCATTGATCACTATGCCCAGCGCAGCCAGACGCCTATTAGCAAATCCATTGTGGTGCGGGTGGAGAAAAGGGTTTAACAGCATTCACGGGAGTCCTGTCCGCTAATCGCGCTGCGCCTAACGCCCTTCTCCAGCGCGGATAGCCTTTAGCGCACTGCCGTTGCTTTATTTCAACTCCTTAAGCCGAATATTCCGATACATCACCTTCATAGGCGGGCCCCTATGGGCCTGAAGCCCTAAAAACCCGGAAAAGCTCCGGTTCAGGGAATCGTTGTCGATGACTTCGGACATCAGGATGCCGTTCACGTAATGTTTTAGCCGATTTTCCTTGGCAACGAGATGGATTTGGTTCCAGTCATCATCTTGGATAGCCGTCCGGAGGGAATCGGCAACTCCCAGGGATTCCAGCACTTCCCGGGACTGCCAAGCATTTTGTTCTACATGGTCCCGAAGGGATCCCTTTGGGTTTTCGGGCCCCGTAATGGCTGCTTTTTCCCCGCGGTAGGCCAGGGTGGTCCGTTTGCGCTCCTCGTAGTTTTGTCCGGTATACCGATGTTTTCCGTCAATATCGGCTTGATAGCCTCGCAAGGCAAAAGGCACGGAATCCAGAAGGGCACTGCGGTAATTGATGCCGCTGTTCCCGTTTTCCGATATCTTAAATTCCGCCTTAAGTTCAAAATCCCCAAGTTCCTCGTCGTAGATAAGAAAAGTATTGGCCTTTAACAGCGTTTCCGGAGTAATTTCCCCGACTACATTGCCATTTTCCACCCGCCAGTATATGGGGTCTCCGTCCCAGCCTTCCAAGGTCTTGCCGTTGAAGATGGGGACAAAATCGGCTGCCATTTCAGCCACCCCTTCCCCTTTTGGGGGCTTTTGCTCTTTGGTTCCCTGTTTACAGGCTTGTAGGGCCATTGCAAATAGCAATAAGCAGCCTAGTTTTGACATCCCTCTCCAAAAATATGTTTCCACGCGATTCCTCTGTTTCATATTCCTTTTTTATTTTCGGTATAAACCACAAATGGTTAATCCGAATCCTTTTCCAAATAGGCTTTTAGGGCCAAATACACCCCATTGCTCCATCCAAAACCGTCTTGTACGGGGTACTCCCCACCACCGGCTTCCAGGGTCATGTCCTCCACATTGTATTTCTCCACAAATTTCCCGGTATTGGTGTAGACTTTCTCGTTCAGGGAAACCCAACGTTGGGCGATGGCTTTCGCCAGTTTCGAGTGGCCATAGTGTTCCAGCCCCATAACCGTCATCCATTGCAACGGCGCCCACCCATTGGGCGCATCCCATTGCTGTCCGGAAGGATTTAAGCTGGTAAGGACACCTCCAGGTTTTAGAAAGTACGTTTCCAGATATTGGGCCACGGCATCGGCCTGTTCTTGGGAGGCCATGTTAACGTAAAGGGGATACGTCATGGCCAGGGATTTGATTCCCGTTTGTTTTTGGGTTACCCAATTGAAATCTTCATACACCCCGTCCTTCCCGTTCCAGGCATAGGTGTCCAAAAAGTCCTTTCTAACGTCCCTTTGGGTCTTTAAAGCGATCAGGTTGCGTGCGAGGCCACACGCCCTGGCGATCGCTGCACAGCCGCTTATACCCAAGCCAATAAGGACGGGATCTGTGAACCGCGCGGCGGCGAAGGCCAGCCAATCATGTCAGGCA
>JBCCZF010000148.1:0-6748 GCA_039188035.1 Bacteroidota bacterium
ACCGTTCTGACCATTGCCTAAGTAACGCCTCGCTTTAAAAAGGGACGCACCGGGCCATGATTTCCGCGGTAAGTGGTCAATCCCTTTTCCGGTGACATTTAAAAGGTCTAAATACAAAATGGAATTAGATGAAAAAGGTTCTGAAAATCGTCGCTATAGTCTTCGGTATATTGGTGTTGGGTTTACTGCTTTTTCTAGGGATAGTGCATGAACCCCTTCCCCTTGGGAAAAGTGGTCCTGAGGCGGAGGCTTTGGCCCAAAAAATGCTAAAGGCCCTTAATCATGAAGCGTTTGAACAAACCCGATTTCTGGAGTGGTCTTTTCGCAATGGGGCACATCGGTATCAATGGGACAAATATCAGGGGCGTGTATCTGTACGTTGGGACAAGATAAACGTGGAACTCGATTTAAACACTCCGAGTAGAAGTGATGTTAGGGAAAACGGGAAACCGATTAGGGGGCTAACAAAAAATGCATATGTGGCCAAGGCACAAAAGCTGTTCAACAATGATTCTTTTTGGTTGGTAGCCCCGTTTAAAGTATTTGACCCGGGAACTTCCCGCAGTCTTGTTAGGTTCCCAGACGGAGAAGAAGCGCTTATGGTCACCTATACGTCCGGGGGTACCACGCCCGGGGATAGTTATCTTTGGTTGTTGAACAAAAATGGATTTCCCAACGCTTATAAAATGTGGGTAAGTATTCTTCCCATAGGAGGGTTGGAAGCGAGTTGGGACGATTGGATCGTCACAGAAAGTGGTGCCTTTTTGCCCAAGTCCCATGAGTTGGGCCCTTTTACCTTAAGTATGGGAGATGTAAGAGGGTACCAATAATCAGGGCAGGATTTAAATATATTGTCAATCAAATTTTAAGGTATATGAAGCTAAAGTCAATTGGTGTACTTTTTTTGGTGACTGTCCTTATTGGACTTTCCGCATGTTCCAATGATTCAAAACCGCAACCGGATACCACCCAAAAGGATTTTGTGGATATGGTGTATCCCTTTCTGGATGCGGCCAACTCCCGTTGGTTCTATTTCTCCTCGGCCAGTAGGCCCTTTGGTATGGTGAACCTAAGCCCCGACATGGCTATAAAAGGCGCATGGGACTCCGGGTACCGTTACGAACAGGATTCCATCAAGTTCTTTAGCCATATCCATGCCTGGCAGTTATCCGGTATTCCGGTAATGCCAACCTCCGGGGAGTTTAAGGGGCATCTTGGGCCAAAGGCCTATCAATCCTCATACTCCCATAGGGATGAGCGTGTTTTTCCAGGATACCATCAGGTACGGTTGTTGGATTATGATATTAATGTGGAGCTGACCTCGACCACTCGTGTGGGTTTCCACAGATATACTTTTGGGAAGCAGGAGGGAAATTCCATTCTTTTGGACTTGGGCAGCCTTTTGGGCCCTTCTCCTACTAAATATGGCCATGCAGAACGCATTTCCGCAAATGCCATTAACGGTTCTGCACTTATGACCGGAACCATTCGCAGACCAAAGGATACTTATGTCTATTTTCATATTGAATTGGAGGACGGTTTTGAGGAGATGGGTGCTTGGCAAAATGGGGAGCTATTGGGAAAAACTGATAGTTTCAACGGTTCCGGAGGGGGAGTTTACCTTACGCTAAAGCAGGTGTCCCAGCCGGTATTGATGAAGGTTGGGATTTCCTACGTAAGTGCGAAACAGGCCAAATTGAATATGGATGCCGAACTGGAACATTGGAATTTTGACCAGGTGGTCTCCGATTCCAAAAAGCAGTGGAACGAAGCGCTGGGACGCATCGAAGTCTCTGGGAATACTGAAAAACAACGGCGCCGTTTTTATACAGATCTCTGGAAATCCCTACAGGGAAGAAGAATCGTTAGCGATGTGAATGGCAAGTATTGCGATATGACCGGGGATTCGCCCCGTATCGAACAAATTCCCCTGGATGCCAAGGGCAAGCCTAAATTCGACAATTACAATTCAGATTCCTTCTGGGGTGCGCAATGGACCATTACCTCGCTTTGGGGACTGGTATATCCGGAGGTGGCGGAAGCCTTTGTGAACTCCATGTTATTGCTGTATGATGATGGTGGTTATATTCCAAGAGGGCCCTCGGGAGGCAATTACACCCATGTGATGACCGGTGCCTCCGCTACTCCTTTCATTGTAGGGACGTATATGAAAGGGATTCGTGGTTTTGATATCAACAAAGCCTATGAAGGGTTAAAAAAGAACCACTTGCCCGGTGGTATTATGGCAAAGGCCGGATACGAGCATACCACGGAAAAAGGGGGTGGCCTGGACTACTATATGAACCTAGGATATATCCCCTATCCCATGGATACCATTCGGTGGGGAGGCCACCAAAAGGGTGCCGGGCAAACTTTGGAATATGCCTATCAAGACTGGTGTTTGGCCCAAATGGCCCGGGCCTTGGGCCAAGAGGAGGACTATCAAACGTTTTTAAAACGTTCCACGAATTGGGATAACCTGTACGACCTGGAAACCGGGTGGATTAGACCTAAGCAAAAGGATGGGAGTTGGCGTACCCCTTTTGATCCCTACGAATACGTGGCCGGTTTTGTGGAATCCAATGCGGCGCAGGGCACCTGGCACGTTCCCCATGATCTTATGGGGTTGGCCCAAAGGATGGGTGGCCCCACCGTTGCGGCCCGCAAGTTGAACGCATCCTTTACCCAGGCGGCGGAGCTGGATTTTACCTCTGGAAAATCCCACGCCAAGGAAACGGAAGAGAAATATAGTCGTATCCCCATCAATTATGGGAACCAACCTTCCATAGAAACGGCCTTTGTCTTTAATCATTTGGGCATGCCGGGACTCACACAATATTGGTCCCGGGAGGTGGTGGATAAGGTCTTTGGGGATCTTTCCCCGGAATTGGGATACAGCGGGGACGAGGACCAAGGCCTTATGGGATCTTTGGCGGTATTGATGAAGATCGGACTTTTTGAAATGCGGTCGGGTGCGGAAATCAACCCTAAAATGGATATTGGCAGTCCTATTTTCAACAGTGTTACCATTCACCTTAATCCAAGGTATTACAAAGGTGACACGATTCAAATTTTGGCCAAGGGCAATAGCGATACAAAAAGATATATAGAGGAGATGCGGTGGAACGGGACGCCCTTGGATACCCCCGAAATACGATTTAAGAACCTTACCCAAGGTGGCACCTTGGAGTTGCAAATGACCGATGCCAATGAATACGGATTACTTTTGGATCCTTACGTATCGGAGACCCTTGACGGGTTTTGAGCGTACAAGGTTGAATTAAGAAGGCCGGCTATCTAGTTGTTCAACTTTTTCTTGAGTTCGTCCATGGACTCCTGGAGTTGCCTCAGGAGCCCCTTTTCCGTGGTGGCATCCACATTAAAGGTAAGTTTACTGCTTACCTCCCAGATTTCCTGAATTTGAAAGGGTTTTATTTCGTAAGGCGGATAGGTCTCATTTAGGGATACCAAGGTAATATTGTTGGAATTGGGCGGCTTTTCTATTTTTTTGACCATTACGGAATCCTGCAAGACTACTACATACATTTTATTGGGACTAACATGATCTATATGCTCAATGGCACGGGCCATGACCCATTCCCCAGGCTGCAGATTGGGCAGCATACTGTCCCCTTCCACCTGAAAGCCTCTATACGTCGCATTCCGGAATTCCGGAATGGGCAGGTCAAAGGCAGGCAATTGTCTGTACCAACTGGTGTCCGCTATGTTTTGGGGATATCCTGCGGCTGCCTTGGCGTTTACCAAAACCATATTGTCCTGATCGGCGGAATCTACGGTAACGACCTTGGGAATAACACTGGTCTTGGAAGTCTCCAAATACTTTTCCACGCTTTCCCCAAAAAGCCACATGGGGTTGATCTTAAACAGCCGCAACAGTTCGGTGACTACCTTTCCGGAAAGTTTGGTACGCCCCCTTTCAATATCGGCCGTGGTATTGGAAACGCCCAACAATTTAGCAAATTCAGCTTGGGTGTGGCCCAATTCCCGACGTATCTCAACAAATCGTTTTAAGGTGATGTCCTGCTCCATAGGTTCCAAGGCTTAGGATTTGAGTTATCAAAGATACAATTTTAGGAATATTTCCAAAAATATTATTGGAATATTTCCATTAATTGGAATATTTCCATATTTTTGAATGGAAAATTTCCAAGTTATGAATTTCGAACGGGTTAAGGAAAAACTGAATATACTGGCGGACGCCGCCAAATACGATGTTTCCTGTGCCAGTAGTGGTAGCAAAAGAGGCAATACGGGAAAAGGGCTGGGTACTACCGTACCTATGGGTATTTGCCATAGCTATGCCCAGGATGGACGTTGTATATCCCTGTTGAAAATTTTGTTGACCAATTATTGCATTTATGATTGCGCCTATTGTGTATCCCGAAATAGCAATGATGTAAGACGGGCTGCCTTTACGATTCGGGAGGTGGTAGATCTTACCATTGGTTTTTATAGGCGTAATTATATTGAAGGTCTTTTTTTGAGTTCGGGAATTTTCAAGAATCCAGACTACACTATGGAACGTTTGGTGACTGTGGCAAAGGTACTTCGGGAGGAGGAGGGATTTAATGGCTATATCCACCTGAAGTCCATTCCAGGTTGTAGTGATGAATTAATGCATCGGGCGGGCCTATATGCGGATCGGTTGTCGGTAAATATCGAGGTGCCTACCATTTCCGGCCTAAAGTTGTTGGCCCCGGACAAAAAGCACGAGGACTTTATCCGGCCCATGCGCAAGGTAAGGAACGAGATCCTGCGGTATAGGGACGAACGTCATGTCCTGAAGCACGTACCCGCTTATGCCCCGGCCGGTCAGAGCACGCAGATGATCGTGGGCGCCTCCCGGGAAACGGATAGGGATATCATGTACACGGCCACCTACTACTACAAAAAGTATCATATGAGACGGGTGTACTATTCGGGCTATGTGCCCGTGCTGGAGGATAATCGCCTTCCTGCCCTGGGTTCTCGAGTGCCTGTGCTTAGGGAAAACCGATTGTACCAAACGGATTGGCTATTGCGTTTTTACGGCTTTTCCATCGCTGAAATTTTGAATGATGCGCAACCCAATCTGGATATGGATGTTGACCCCAAGCTTTCCTGGGCATTGCGCAACCTACATCATTTTCCCGTGGATGTAAATACCGCAAATAAATGGGTCTTGGCCCGAGTTCCGGGTGTAGGCATGCAATCCGTGGACAAGATTCTCAGGGCCAGAAAGTTTCGAAGACTCAATTGGGAACATTTAAAACGACTTGGGCTGGCCCTTAACCGTGCCAAGTATTTTATGGTGTGTGACTCCAGGGACTGGGAACGACGTGATCTGGATGCCGCTACCCTTAAAGGAATGATTTTAAAAACTTCCCAGGGGAAGTTTAGGAACCTATATACGAATCAATTATCACTGTTTAATTAATGGGAAATACTTGAGAATGGGATTTCCCCATTGCTAAAATGAAAATACTATGGAACAAACAATGGAAATGAAACCCGAGGTCGACACGGCCTATGCCCCAATGAAAACGTTGCTATACGATGGAAGTTTTAATGGTTTTCTAAGTGCGGTATATTTGGCCTTTGAAGCGAAAATACATGTTAGTGATATTCAGAGGAACGGGCAAGGGCAAAATGTACTTTTTTCGGAGGCGGAGACGGTATTTACCCATATCGACAAGGCCAAGAGGGTGTGGAACGGTATTCGAAACAAAAGCCATAATGCCCTTACCAATGTGTATTTTGCCTTTTTAAGCGAAACGGAAGGAATTGAAATGATGCTGTTTACCTATATTCAAATGGTAATGGCTACCAAGGATAGGAAACAACTCGACTTTTCCGATGGATTGGTGCAGTACATTGGCCAATTGGCAAAAAAGGTAGGTCGGGAGAAACATCGTATGGAGGCTTTTGTACGTTTTCAATTGACCAAGGACAATGTCTATTTTGCGAATATTGAACCGGATTTTGATGTACTGCCCCTCATCTCCAAGCATTTTCGTAACCGATATGGCGACCAGCAATGGATTATCTATGATATAAAGCGCAAATACGGTATCTTTTACAATTTGGAAGGTGTAGAGATTGTGTCGCTGAATCTAAAGGAGGTGCAATGGAACCGTTTGGGCAAGAGCAATGCCTTTGCAAAGGGGGAATACGATATACAGGAACTTTGGAACGACTATTTTCAAAGTACTCATATCAAATCCCGTATTAACCGGAAATTACACCAACAACATATGCCCAAACGATACTGGAAATACTTAAGCGAGAAAAAAGAGGCGGTATAGATTTTTTCGGTTGGAAAGTGATGGGTGACGAAAATCTTTGAGGCTTTCCGATAGGATTCGATATAGTAGTTATTTACTGCGTTCCCCGATAAATTGATCGCTTTTGTTTTTAAATAGTACGTTAAAGCTGGTCAAGCTACCGTAAATACGGGTAATGTACTGTTGCAGATCTACTTTTTCCTGATCGTCCAGGTTTTTACTGCTGTTTATTTTTTGTTCCATGACCCGTAATCGATCCCGTACCATAACAATTTTATGAAAAAAGGTATCTATAGGTATTTCCTTATGGGCCAGGGCATCCCCAGGCTCCAAAATCAGTTTGCCCCCTTTCCATTTATCGGCCAAGGCTACTTTCGCATGGGTATCGCTCCACTTTTGGAGAATTTTGGTCAATGAGCGTTCAACATCAAAAAAGCTAACGGTATCCACCTCATCTTCGACGG
>JBCCZF010000149.1:0-6716 GCA_039188035.1 Bacteroidota bacterium
GAACAATCTGCAAGGTATCCCCTGTATAGCAGGATTCCTTGTAGGTCTAGGGAAATGCGAAATGAATACGGAAAGGGCTCCTCCCCTTGGCAAGGGGAGGTGTCCGACGGAGGAGATGAAAATGCCAAATAAAAATGTTGCATTCATGATAAAAATAGGAATCATAGGAGGTTCCGGATATACCGGAGGGGAATTGATCCGCTTGTTGGTGAATCATCCCAGGGCGGAAATCGACTTTGTATACAGCACCACCCGTGCCGGCAAAAAGATAACCTCGGCCCATCCCGATCTTCTCGGGAGTACGGAGCTTCATTTTTCAGGGGACATCGATCCGGAGGTGGACGCGGTGTTTCTCTGTTTGGGCCATGGCAATTCCCGTGCGTTTTTGGAGGGGCGCAGCTTTTCCTCAAACACCAAAATCATCGACTTAAGCAATGATTTTAGGTTAAAAAACGATTCCCTTTTCCAAGGAAAAGAATTCATATACGGATTACCTGAACTGTACAAAAAAGAGATTGGGGAAGCTGGCCATATCGCCAACCCGGGTTGTTTTGCCACGGCGATACAATTGGCCTTATTACCCCTGGCCCAGGCCGGCCTTTTGCAGGACCACGTGCATATAAATGCCGTTACGGGCAGTACCGGGGCGGGGATAAAACCCTCGGCCACCACCCATTTTAGTTGGCGGAACAACAATGCCAGTTGGTACAAACCCTTTACCCATCAGCACCTGGGGGAGATCGGGGAAAGTTTGGAGTCCTTTGATAATCCCATTGGAAAACTGTATTTCCTTCCCAACCGGGGCAACTTTACCCGGGGAATCCTGGCCACGGCCTATACCCCTTTTGAAGGAACCGAGGAAGAGGCCCAAGGGCTCTTTACGGATTTTTACAGGGATGCCGTGTTCACCCATGTGGCAGAAAGTCCCATCCACTTGAAGCAGGTGGTGAACACCAACAACTGCCACATCCATGTACACAAACATGACGATGTGCTCCTGGTGACCTCGGCCATTGATAATTTACTAAAAGGTGCCTCGGGGCAGGCCATCCAAAATATGAATTTGATGTTTGGCTTTGAGGAAGATCTTGGTCTTCAACTTAAGGCAAGTGCATTTTAACGATGAAACAAAGAATCGCACATATTGCGGTAGTAGTTAAAGATTATGATGAAGCTATTCGTTTTTATACGGAAAAACTAAATTTCAAATTAATAGAGGATAAAGAACTTACCAATGAAAAAAGATGGGTTCTCGTCGCTCCTCCGGGGGCCAATGAATGCGCTCTTTTATTGGCCAAATCGGCGAACAAAGAACAGGAAAAAAGCATTGGGAATCAGACCGGCGGAAGGGTTTTTCTCTTTCTTTTTACGGATGATTTTTGGAGGGATTACAATGAAATGGTCGCTAAAGGGGTTTCGTTTATTAGGGCTCCCAAGGAAGAATCGTATGGCACTGTTGCCGTGTTTGAAGACTTGTACGGAAATCTTTGGGATTTATTGGAACCATCTTCATCAAACACGTCCTATTCATAAAGAATTACTATTGACCATCAACTAATGACTACAAACTAACAAAATGAAAATAGCGATAATAGGAGTTGGAAATTTAGGCCTGTCGATAGCCAAGGGAATCATTAAATCCGGGTTGGCAGAGGTATTGTACCTCTCGGACAAATACACGGACCGTCTACAGCAATTCGCCAGTGAAAAGGTCATCATTACTTCGGACAATATTGAAGCCATCGATAAGTCCGATATCGTAATTTTCTCCGTGCAGCCGGCCCACATAGGGGCTATCATGGACGAGGTTAAAAGTAATATTTCCAGCAAACACACGGTTATGAGCACCATTGCGGGATACTCCATTGACAAAATGGCCACTGTCCTTGGGCAAAATATTCCCATAATTCGGGTAATGCCCAACACGGCCATTTCCGTGGGAAAATCCATGACCTGCCTCAGTAGCAATAAAAGAGGTGAAAAGAGTATCGCTATTGCCAAATCCATTTTTGATGCCGTGGGCCATACCCTAGTGATCCCGGAACATCAAATGCAGGCGGCAACGGTAATATGCGCCAGTGGCACGGCCTTTTGGATGCGCTTGATCCGCGCCACCATGCAAGGGGCCATTCAACTCGGTTTTGAATCCCAGGAAGCACAACAATTGGCCATGTACACCTGCAATGGAGCGGCCGAGCTCTTAATAGCTTCGGGGAACCATCCCGAGGCCGAAATCGACCGTGTGACCACCCCCGCGGGCTGTACGATCCGGGGGCTCAACGAAATGGAAAATCAAGGCATGAGTACGGCCTTGGTACAAGGTATTGTGGCTTCCTTTGAAAAGATAAGCCGTATAAAGGAAAAACAACTTTGAAGTTCGAGTTACGAAGTTGGAAATACGAAATTGGGGATTGGCGCAAAGGATAATTGAATTCGACAATTTGAAAATGAAGCAATTTGAAAATGGATTTGTATTTAATCTTTGTATTTGTATTTGAGTTTGAACTTGACGCTTGCACTTGAACTTGAACTTTAGATTATGGAACTATTTGATGTATACCCCTTATACGATGTCACCCCAATTACGGCACAGGGCATCGTGGTTACGGACGACCAGGGCACGGAATATTTGGATTTCTACGGCGGGCATGCGGTTATCTCCATTGGGCATGCCCACCCACATTATGTAAAACGAGTACAGGAACAGCTGCATAAAATCGGGTTTTACAGCAATTCGATCCAGAATCCGCTGCAACAGGAACTGGCCATGAAATTGGGGCAACTTTCCAGTTGTGACGACTATCAGTTGTTCCTGTGCAATTCGGGGGCCGAGGCCAACGAAAATGCCCTAAAATTGGCTTCGTTCCACACCGGAAAATCCAAGGTTATTGCCTTCACCAATGGATTTCACGGGAGGACTTCGGCTGCCGTGGCGGCTACCGATAATCCCAAGATCAATGCGCCGATCAACCAACAGCAAGAAGTGGCTTTTTTGCCTCTTAACGATAGGGAAGCCTTTCACCAAGAAATCGAAAAAGGGGGGCATTGTGCGGTAATCTTGGAAACCGTACAAGGAATCGGGGGTTTGGACGAGCCTACGACCGAGTTTTACCAGGAGGTAGCCTCCTTGTGCAAAACCCACGGTGTGGTTTTAATAGCGGACGAGGTACAATGTGGTTTTGGGCGTACAGGAAAGTTCTTTGGCTTTCAGCATCACGGTATCCAACCGGATATCATTAGCATGGCCAAAGGCATGGGCAATGGCTTTCCGGTGGGGGGTATTTTAATTCACCCGGGAATAAAACCGTCCCACGGTCTTTTGGGAACCACCTTTGGAGGCAATCATTTGGCTTGCGCGGCCACTTTGGCCGTATTGGAGGTATTGGAAAACGAGGGCCTTTTGGAGAACGCGGCCCATCTGGAACGTTACTTTAGGGAGAAGGCTGCGGAAGTCCCGCAAATACAGAGGGTAAAGGGAAGAGGTCTTATGCTGGGGCTGGAATTTAATTTTGAAGTGGCCCTTTTGCGCAAAAAACTGATTTACGAATACCAATTGTTTACCGGTGGGGCAAAAAACAAGAAACTACTGCGCATATTGCCCGCTTTGAACATTTCGGAAAAAGACATTGACAAACTATTTATCGCCTTAAAAAAAGTAGTACACGAATGAACCTATTGACCCTAGAACAAAGAAATGCGGTGCTTATGACCATGGCACAGCTGTTGGCGCAGGAAAATGAAGCGATCCTCCGGGCAAACCGGATAGACATGGACAGCTATTCCGGAGAGGATATCGCCATGGGCGATCGTCTAAAAGTGGACGCCCAAAAAATCGATGGCATGATCCTATCCCTTCGGCAATTGGCGGCCCAGGAAGACCCTCTAGGTCTTGAGCGTTTTACGTTTACCCATGACAACGGCATGGAGGTTGCCAATAAAACGGCACCCTTTGGCACGGTTTTGATTATTTATGAATCCCGGCCGGACGTAACGATCGAAGCAGCCGGAATCGCATTTAAATCGGGGAACAAAATACTGCTCAAAGGAGGAAAAGAAGCTTTACACAGCAATACCACCTTGGTTGCCCTATGGCACCGCGCCCTCACAATCCATAATGCGGAAACTTCCTGGGTGCAATACCTGGCCTATGATCGTAAACGTACCCAGGCCTTTTTGGAAAACCCGGATCAGCCCGTGGATCTTATCGTACCTCGTGGGGGCGAGCGCCTTATCGCCTTTGTAAAGCAACATGCCAAGTGTCCGGTTATCGTAAGCGGCAGAGGCAATAATTTTTTGTATGTGGATACGGAAGCCGATTTACAAATGGCCCTGGATATAATAATCAATGCCAAAACCACCAAGATTTCGGCCTGTAATGCCCTGGACAAAGTCTTGGTCGCTTCCGATCTGCCCCGAAAGCAACAGTTTTTACAACATTTGATCCAAGAATTAAAAAAGAACGATGTAGAAATTATAACGGACAGTGCCCTTTCCAGTCTGGAAGGAACCCAATCCATAACGGAGGATACTATCTGGTTTGAAGAGTTTCTCGATTATAAAATTGTTTTGGGCCAGGCGACGGATTTAGAGGAGGCCATCTCAAAAATCAATACGTATGGCGGTGGGCATTCCGCCTCCATCATCTCCTCCAACGAACAAGCGGCGCAACACTTTATGGACGCTGTGGACTCCGCTGCCGTGTATCATAACGCCTCCACCCGGTTTACGGATGGCGGTCAGTTTGGACTGGGTGGGGAATTGGCTATCAGTACGGATAAATTACACCAAAGAGGGCCTATTGGCCTGCAACATTTGGTCACCAACAAATGGTACGTAAAAGGCAATGGACAGGTAAGGTAGGCAAAGACCTGCAAGGCATCCCCCGCCCTAGCGGGGTTCCTTGTAGGTCTATGAAATAGGAAATCAGAAGCCTGCCTCGCCGGCAAGGCGGGTACGACATTAGAAATGCGGACCGCGCTTTCAAGACCAGACGAAAGGGTTCCTCCCCTTGCCAAGGGAAGGTGGCCGACGGAGGAGGACAGAGGGGATGAAAATCGTCAATAACCTGGGGAGGCTTCCTTATAGGTCTAAAAAAAGAAAAAATGGAATATCCAAAAACCCCATTGAACGAACTCAAACGGAGTCGGAAAAAAGCAGCATATGACCAGGATACCATTTTTGCCATTCTGGATGCTACGGAAATTTGCCATATTGCCTTTCTAGTCGATGGGATGGCCATGGTACAGCCCATCAATTTTGGGCGCTCCGGCGATAAGCTCTATGTCCATGGTTCCCATCAAAATCGGATGACCACGGCATTGATAGCGGCGGGCAAGGCCACCGTGAACGTAACCCTTTTGGACGGCATGAAACTCACCCGATCCGCCTTTCATCATTCCGTAAACTATAGGTCGGCCATGGTATTTGGTGCTGTCCGGGAACTCGCCGGGGATACCGACAAACTCCATGGACTCAAGAGCATCATCAACCATTTTGTCCCCAATCGATGGGAACATTGCCGGGAACCCAATGAAAAGGAACTTAAGGCAACCCGGGTTTTGGAGATTTCCATTGAGACCGCATCCGGAAAAATTGCGGACAGTCCGCCCAACGAAAAGAAAGAGGATTTACGTCTTCCCTATTGGGCGGGAACCATTCCGGTAAAGGCCGTATGCGGCAGTCCCGTCCCGGATATCCATATGGACAGCAATGCCAAGGTTCCCCAACATATTGTCGACTTTTGCAATTCCCGTAGAAAATGACCAAAAAACGCATCTTGCTAAAAATAGGTTCCAACACGCTGACCAAGGAAACCGATCAGATTTCCCGCGGAAAAATCGAGGATATCGGTCGGCAAATAGCCCATTTGCGGGACAGTCATGAGTTTATCATTGTGAGCTCCGGGGCCATAGCGGCGGCCAAACAGTTCGTGAAATTGGAGCATCATGGTGCGGAAATCAACCTAAAACAAGCTTTGGCGGCCATTGGCCAACCGCATCTCATGCGCATGTTTCAGGAGAGTTTTCGGGAATTGGGACTATTTGCCTCCCAGTGCCTGTTGTCCTATTCCGATTTTGAGAATCCAAAGGCCAAGGCCAACATCAAGAATACCATTGATATTCTGGTGGCCAACCATTCCATCCCGATTATCAATGAGAACGATACGGTGGCCGCGGACGAAATCCAATTTGGGGACAACGATAAACTGGCCGCCCTTACGGCGGTGCTCCTGAAAGCAGATCTTTTAATGATCGCCACCAACACCAATGGCATCTATACCAAGGATTCGCTAGAAAATGGAAAACCGGAAACGATTCGTGAAGTTTCCGGAATTTCGGGATTACAACAGGAGATTAGCACGGCAAAATCTACCCACGGTACCGGGGGAATGCAATCCAAGATCGAGGCCGCTACTATTGCCCAAAAAGGGGGAATATCCACTTGGATCGTCAATGGGCTAAAGGATAATTTTATTGAAAATGCCCTAAGGGGCCTTGGGAAACATACCAAAATTAACTGTTGATATTGAACTCATCTTGAGTTGTTTTGTTTAAGCGAAACATTCAGGTTTTGGGTCCAAATGAAGGCTTTTTTGAGCTGCACCCGCCTTGCCGGCGAGGCAGGTAGCAGCCCGGGTGTCGCTGAAGCTTTTCGGCCTTCGTAGCTTTGCCTACTATGGCGAAGGAGGCTAGCGGAGGCACAGCTACGGAGCGAAA
>JBCCZF010000150.1:0-6698 GCA_039188035.1 Bacteroidota bacterium
AGTCCTTTTTCGGTAGGGTTAACTATAGTTTGTATGACAAATATTTATTTACTGCAACGGTTAGGGCAGATGGATCTTCCCGCTTTGGGGGCAACAATCAATACGGTATATTTCCATCAGCGGCCTTTGCGTGGAAGCTTAATCAGGAAGACTTTATCAATGAGGATACGTTCTCTACCTTAAAACTTCGGTTAAACTGGGGGATCACAGGTAACCAGGACGGCCTTGGCCATGGTCAATTTTTAAATCGTACAAGATGGCTGAACTCCAATCCCGACATCACCAACGCATTGGATATCTCCGCCAATTCCCAGATTACTACTCCGGCAACCTCCGAGATTGCCTTTGCCAATCCAGATTTGAAATGGGAGGAAACCGCGCAATATGGCTTGGGTATCGATTTTGGATTTAACAACGATAGGTTAACCGGCTCTTTGGATTTGTTTCGAAAAGAGACCACGGATATTTTGTTGAACCTTCCGGCCGTTCAACCTTCTACTTCTCCCTTTGTCTTCCAAAATGTGGATGGAACTATTATTAACCAAGGGATTGAATTTGGCATTGACTATAATATCATTGATTCTGAGGATTTTTATTGGAATGCCAACTTTAATATTACCTATGTGGAGAACGAACTTACCGATTATGCAGGTCCTAATATAGAAGCAGGAAATCTATACGGTCAAGGCCTTACTGGTACCACTTCCCAGATATTGACCAACGATAGGCCCTTGTACACCTACAATTTAAGATTGGTGGATGAAAACTTTAACGTAGATACCGATCCAACTATCCTGGATAAATCTGGACTCCCAACCTGGATTTCGGGACTTTCCACAAGTGCCACGTATAAAAATTGGGATGCTTCCTTATTTTTCTCCGGACAGTTTGGGTTTTATGTGTACAACAACACGGCCAATGCGCTTTTTGCGGCACCACAAATCGGGAGTAGAAATAACTTGCAAAGTGTAGTAGATAATGGGGTTACCCTTTCATCCACCAACCCCAGTGAGTTTTTCCTGGAAAAGGGCGATTTTGTGCGGCTACAAACGGCCTCTCTCTCGTATAATGTACCTTTAAAAGAAGGCTTGTTCAAAAGTATGCGCATAAGTGCCATTGGTCAAAACCTATTTTTGATTACCGACTACAGTGGTCTAGATCCGGAGGTTAGTACGTCCGACATTCCGACCAATGGCCTACCTTCAGCCTCCATAGATTATCTTACCTATCCAAGGCCCAGGACCTACAGTATTGGATTTAACGTTACCTTTTAAAAAAAATATGATGAAAAAGTTAGTAAAAACATATATGTACGTTACGTTGCTGGCCATATTGGCAGCTTCATGTACGGATTTGGAAATTGAACCTACGGATTCCCTGATTACAGATGGATTTGCGGGTGTTGCCGACCTTCGCAGTGAAGTGGCCAATCTTTCGAATATTGTGGCCGGTACCTATGGTACCCAGGATAATCTTCACGCCCTAAACGAAGTATCTTCCGATGAATATCTAGTCGCCACCCGTGGTACCGATTGGGGAGATAATGGCCGTTGGTTATCCATCCATAGACAGACGTGGAATCCCGAACTACAGGATATTCGCTTTGCCTGGCGGGATATCAACAGTATCACTATCAATGCTACCCGGATTATTGACCCCGCAAGTGTTAACACTTCCGAAGGCGATGTTACCCAGCTTAAAGCCGAGGCCCGATTTTACAGGGCATGGGCGATGCACTGGCTTTTGGATATGTGGCGCCAAGTGCCTTACAGGGATGTAAATCTACCCAACAGTGCCTCTCCCATAGTTTTGACTGGACAGATTGCCATTGATAGTATTGTAAATGATTTAACCATTGCAGCACGTGACCTTCCCGAAATTGCGGTAGGAGAAGCAATTACCATGAAGTCCTCTCCTTCAAAAGCTGCGGCCAAACATCTTTTGGCCCGTGTAATGCTCAACAAACATGTCTATTTGGATACGGAACCTGCTGCTGCGGATATGCAGGCAGTAGTGGATGCGGTGGATGAAATCACTGCGGATGGCTATGCGCTCGCGGCGCCCGGAATGTTCTTTGATATTTTTAGACCTAGCAATGACGTGGAAACCGTTTGGTGGACGCCTTCGGATGCCGGCCCTAGAACCTGGTATACCCTGCATTACAGCCAAAACTTCCCAGGGTTTAACGATGGTGGAGGTTGGAATGGATTTACGACCTTATCCGAATTCTACCAACTATTTGAAGGAGATCCAGATACCAATTATCCGGGTGACGGGCAGGAAGAACGAAGAGGCTGGGTGCCCGATCCTGATACAGCCAATGATGAAAATTTAGGTATTGGTCTAGGTTTTTTGATTAGCCAACAGTACGAACAGGATGGAACTCCTCTGGATGCCCGCGCGGATGTGGATAGTCCGCCACTAGTTTTTACCAAAGAGGTCCTACAGCCCGAGTATACGGCTCCTGGAGACAATGCTTTATTGGAAACGGCAGGTACCCGAATGTTAAAATATCACCCCAATGAAGAAGGTGGGGATCGCAGGAGACACGTTGTAGCATACCGTTATGCGGACGCATTTCTTATGAAGGCCGAGGCCATGTGGCGTATGGGCCAGGATCCCACGACCATGATCAACGAATTGCGAACGAATCGGGGAGCCACCCCTTTTACGGCTCCAGTAACCGAGGCGGATCTTTTGGCGGAACGGGGTAGGGAAATGTATGCGGAACTATTCAGAAGACAAGATTTGATTCGTTTTGGTCAGTTCCTTAGAGCTTGGAACCTTAAAGATGCAGGGAATCCTCATTTGGAGGTGTTTCCCGTACCCACAGCCGATGTGCTGGCTAATCCAAACATTCAACAAAACCCTGGATATTAGCAGTTTTTCTAGTTTAAGTGTGAAGGCCGCTCGTAGGAGCGGTCTTCTTTGTTCATAACATCTCGATTTTCTGCCCCTCTTAAACGGGATACAACGTATGTGATTCGCTTCTAGACATAGGAAAGTCGGTAAATCCAATGGGATTTAAAGCAGTTCTTATGGAGATTAGCTATCTTGCATTACTCCTATCCTGGACAGTGTTCACAGGTCTCGTTAATCTTTTTAAATTTCCTTCCATTGATAAAAAAGCCTATATCTTGCATTCTTTTCTTATCCATCGCCAGCTTTTTTCCCTACCTCTCCTGTACCTCGGAAAAAAAGGAAAACCCGGTAGAAAAAGGTGACGGTAAGGAATTTTTTACCACTCTTGCCCCAGGGAAAACAGGCATCGATTTTATCAATGCCGTGGCGAACCAAAAAGACTTTAATATCTTCAAGTACCGTAATTTTTACAATGGTGGTGGTGTTGCCATTGGTGACGTTAATAATGATGGCCTCGCGGATATCTATCTAACCGCCAATATGGGGCCCAACAAACTTTACCTTAATAAAGGCGACTTTACCTTTGAGGACATTACTGAAAAAGCCGGGGTAGCCGGCAATAAACCCTGGTCTACGGGAGTGGTCATGGCAGATATCAATGCGGACGGCCTATTGGATATTTACGTGAGCAATGCCGGCAACATGGAAGGGGACAACCATGATAATGACCTGTACATCAATAATGGTTCCTCGGGAGACTCGGGAACTGTGACTTTTACCGAACAGGCAGATGTCTTTAATCTGGCCAAAACCGGTTTTTCTACCCATGCCACTTTTTTCGACTACGACAAAGACGGGGACCTGGATGCCTATATCCTGAATAACAGTAATATTCCTGTGAGCAGCCTGGGTTATGCCGAACAAAGGCACGTGCGTGCGCAAGACTGGGAAGGTGTTCCCGATATCTTTAAAGGTGTTGGGGACATGCTTTTGCGCAATGATGACGGAAAATTTGTGGACGTCAGTGAAGAGGCGGGAATCTATGGTAGCTTGATCGGTTTTGGACTTGGGGTGATGATCAGCGATATCAATAATGATTTGTATCCGGATATCTATGTTTCCAATGATTTTTACGAACGAGATTATCTTTATATAAACAACCAGGATGGCACTTTTACGGAAGACATTAAGGACTGGACAGGTCATTTAAGCCTTTCGGCCATGGGCATCGATATGGCGGACATTAACAATGATGGGCTTCAGGACATCTTTATTACCGACATGTTGCCCGAAGGCGACCAAAGGGTAAAATCCGTAATGGAATTTGAGGGGTACAACATCTTTAGACTCAAGCAAAGCAAAGATTTTTACCAGCAATACATCCAAAATACCCTGCAATTGAACAACGGTAATGGCTCATTTTCAGAAATAGCGTACCACAGCGGCGTAGCCAAAACAGATTGGAGTTGGGCCGGATTGCTTTTTGACATGGATAATGACGGTCTTCGCGATATCTACATTACCAATGGGGTAAACCATGATCTTACCGATTTGGATTTTGTCGATTTCTTTGCCAATGAGGTCATTCAAAAGATGGCTTTGACCGGAAAAAAGGAGTCCATAGATTCCATCATCAATAAAATGCCCATTAAGCCCCAACCCAATTATGCTTACCGAAACAATGGGGACATCACCTTTACCAATGTGGCCAAGGAATGGGGTTTGGGCGTTCCCAGTCTTTCCAATGGTGCGGCTTATGGCGATTTGGACAATGATGGCGACCTGGATCTGGTAGTCAACAATGTAAACAGTCAGGCGTTCATCTATCGGAACAATGCCGAACAACGTACCGGCAATCACTATTTGCGATTGGTCTTTGAAGGGAAAGCACCCAACTATTTTGCAGTGGGGGCCCAGGTTAGATTGTACTATGATGACCAGTCCATCTTTCAGGAGCTCGTCCCATCGCGTGGTTTTCAATCCTCGATGGATTATGCCATGACCATTGGTTTGGGCAAGACCCAAACGATAGATTCCTTACGGGTAGTTTGGCCGGACGATACCACCCAGAAAATCACCGGCATCACAGCAAATCAGGAATTAGTGCTAAGGCAGGTCAATGCCACGGGCACCTACATACCTCCCGCGCCTTCCCGGGCAAAGACACTGGTGCGGGAAATAGCGCAACCCGCCTTGGTTTCACACAAGGAAAACAATTATCAAGATTTTGACTATGAGGGACTTATATCCAAACTATTGTCCCAGGAAGGGCCCGCCATGGCCATAGGCGATGTAAATGGGGATGGCAATGATGACGTTTTTGTAGGGGGAGGCAAAGGTCAGGCCCCGCAACTCTATTTGGGGAGTATTGGGGGTATTCTGCGACCTTCGTCCCAAAGTGCCCTCAATTCCGCCAACTTGTATGAAGATACCGCAGCCTCCTTTTTGGATGCCGATGCCGATGGAGACTTGGATCTTATGGTAGGTTCCGGTGGCAACGAAGTTCCGGATAAGGCCACCTATATCACAAGGCTCTACCTGAACAACGGAAAGGGAATTTTTAGTGCTTCGGGCGAAAATCTTCCAAGCACACTTACCAACATCTCTTCCATTGCGCCTTACGATTTTGATCAGGACGGGGATATCGATGTTTTTGTGGGATCCCGAAGTGTGGTAGGAACCTATGGGGTAGATCCAAATCATCTCTTTTTGGAAAACAAAGGGGATGGTACCTTTATGGACGCTACGGAAAAAAAGGCCTATCCCCTCAAAACTGCTGGCATGGTCACCGATGCTCTTTGGGAAGATATGGATGGGGATGGAAAAAAGGACTTAATTACAGTAGCGGAATGGGGCATCCCGATAATCTATAGAAATTCGGGGCGTAGGCTATCCAAAACATCCTCCAGCCTGGACAGTCTAAGCGGTTGGTGGAACACGGTGGAAAGTGCGGATTTGGATAACGATGGGGACATGGATTTAATCTTGGGCAATCAGGGTAGCAATGTGCCCTATAAGGCCACCGAAGAAAATCCCATGAAGTTATGGATCAACGATTATGACAACAACGGAACCTTGGAACAAATCGTTTCCCAACGTTTTAACGACAAGGACTATCCACTCCATCAAAAAAAGGAAATGACGGCACAGATCAATTCCTTGAAAAAACAAAATTTGAAGGCCTCGGAATACGCTAAAAAAACCGTCCAGGAACTTTTCCCTACCTCTATTTTCGAAAACACCATTGTAAAAGAGGGCAATACCATGGAGTCCGTTATCGCCATAAATGAAGGCAATGGTAACTTTAGCATAAAACGCCTGCCGGCACGGGTACAATTGTCCTGTGTCTGTGATATTAGTTGTATCGATCTGGATCAGGATGGACATCTGGATTTGATATTGGGTGGAAACAACTATGAATTCAAACCCCAATACTCGCGTCTGGATGCGGGTTACGGCAATGTTTTATTGGGTGATGGCCGTATGAGCTTTACCTGGCAAGACCATGACCAAAGCGGTTTCTTTGTAAAGGGCGAGGTTAAACATCTGTCCCAAATAAAGGATGCAAAGGGAAATCGTTATTTGGTGGCCGCCATTAATAAGGGTATTCCCAAAATATTCGCCTTGCCATGAAAAAAAGTAGTTTCCTCCTCGCTTTATTCTGGGTTTTGGCGGCCTGTATCCGCGGGGAAAGTGAACTTTTCACAAGCATCCCGACAGAGCGCAGTGGCATTTCCTTTGAAAATACACTTACGCCCAAGGAAGATTTAAATATTTTGGATTACCTCTATTTCTATAATGGAGGGGGGGTGGCCGTGGGTGATGTAAACAATGAT
>JBCCZF010000151.1:0-6690 GCA_039188035.1 Bacteroidota bacterium
AAAATATAACCAAAACAATCAACGATATTTCCCAGATATGTAGCACTTTTGGATGCTTTATCATCAAAAAATCCCTTGTAGCGATACCCTAGGTAAGGGTCGTCAAAAACCCTTCGGATCTTTTTTAAGTTCTTATCCCTTCCAACGACCACAACGTTAACAAAATTACCACCCTCCAAGCGATACTTTCTCCTTGCCATATAAAACAGAACGCGATAGCCGAAGAAAAGAATGCAGATTATGGAAAAAACAAAAAGCTGATACCTCATGGAGATTCCCTGAAGATTTTCCATAAAACCAAATGAGGCAAAATAGGCCAACCCATAAGTCAGGTACATATAAACCATCTTTGTGAGGTTGGTAAAGAACTGCTCATTACGACGCGTGGGGTAAAAGTCCAGGGACAGGGCAATTACCAGCCAAGATGCATTATAGTAGGGAATGGCGAAAGGTTGTAGATAGGTATCAGGTGTGAAATTGTAAAGGACAAGATTGAGTATCCCCAAATGGATGACAATGGAAATTGGAATAATTAAATCGGACTTTTTAAGACTCATCTTAAACCGGATTTATCCAATACACTTACCCAGGAAATCCAAACAACGTTCATTTCCAAAACAGAATGATCCTTAGGTATAACCAGGCCATCCCAAATAGTGTAAGTCGCAGTGGGGTAAGGAAATAGAACATTCCTAACAATAAATACTTGGGCTAGCAAATATATACGAAATAGCAATCTTTAAAAGCCCATACACTAGAAACTGGGCTTTTTTCGATGAACTGCAAGGCTTGGATTGAAATTCCCTCCCGAGTATCGTAAAATTCTACCTGTCCATGCTGTTCTCCATTCATGGGAAATCCTTGCAAAGTGGAATTAAATCAACGTGTTGAAGGAACTTTTTCTGGGAACATCAAAAACGAACTTAGGAAAGTCCTCTAGGTGGTGAAAACCATTACTGAAACGCATATCAAGGATGTCGGGAATGGCATGTTACCAACGGATATATTCTGGAGAAGGCCAAGTCCATTGAGATTTCAAACATTGTGAATTTCAATAATTGGACGCAATTGAATCAGCCCTATGTTGGTGATGCACGAGTTGTCCCATGCCTATTACGGTCAGGTTTTGGGGAACAACTATGCACCAATTATTGAAGCTTACGGCAATGCCATTTTAAATAGACTTTATGTCCAGGTTTCCTACCATGCCGGAAATGGCAGCTATTTTGACTTAGCGGCCCACACCTGGAGTACTTCGCGGAAATTACCAAAGCTTATTTGGGCGAAACGATTATTTCCCTTTTAGTAGAACAGATTTGGAAACCTACGATACCTAGGGATACGTTAGCGAGGTTATGATGGCCTCATGATCTGGAAATAGGGAAATCAGCTTTTCCCGGTCTCCCAATTCAAAATCGTTAAAACTAAAGCCAGGGGAAACGGTGCAACCCACCAAGGAATAGGCTCCTTTTTGAAGGACTTCGGCCGCAAACCAGGATTCCCCGGGAACTACAAACTGGGGTACCTCGCCCTTGTCCCAATCCCTTCCAACAGTAACCTTCCTGTACCTCCCCTCTTCCGTAATCAAATGAAGGCGAAGAGGTGCACCATCGTAAAAATGCCAAATCTCATCCTGGATTATCTTGTGGAAGGCCGAAAAACGATCGGAAGTCAAAAGAAAGTAAATACAGGTAGCGTGGTTCCTCGATCCCCGGTATTTGGATCCAAGACATTCTTCAGATATCTTCCCGACACTTCTGTAGGTTTCCCTAAAATACCCCCCCTCGGGATGGGGTTGTAGCCCCAATTCCTTTATGATTTTATTCGCTTTGGTCATTTTTCAATCTTTTGCATTTGGAAAAAGTAAGGCCATATGGAACGGTCATCCATGTATGGCGAAGCTTTTCTTGAAGAAAACCCTAGACAAAATTCACCCCTTGCTTACCGGAAAACCCCGATCTCGCATCAAGGCATCTATTTGGGCGTCCCGTCCCCGGAACATGCGATAGGCGGCCGAAGGATCAATGGCGTTTCGGGGGGCAAACAGGTATTTGACCAATTTCTCCGCCATTTCCTTGTCATAGAATCCTCCAGGGGCTTTGGCAAAGGCCTCGGCAGCGTCGGCGGTCAGTACATCGGCCCACATATAACCGTAATAGGCCGTGGCATAGCCCTCCCCGGAAAAGACGTGTCCAAAATGCGGCGTGCGGTGTCGCATAACCAGTTCCTTGGGCATATTCAGCTCGGCCAGGGTTTCCGATTCAAAGTATTGCATATCGATTTTATCGGGATCCGCAAGGTGCAGTTTCATATCCATTAGGGCGGAAGCCAGGTATTCCGTGGTGGCAAAACCTTGGTTAAAGGTAGCCGCCTTTTTTATTTTTTCAACCAGCTCCGGGGGCATGGGCTCCCCCGTTTCTGGATGCACGAGGTAGGTAGTAATGACCTTATCCGTGGCCAGCCACCGTTCCAGCAATTGGGATTGGAACTCCGTATAATCCCTAACCCCACTATTTAAGGTGGGGTAAGCGACTTCTGAGGCAAAAAAATGGAGCGCGTGCCCAAATTCATGGAAAAAGGTTATGGCATCATCCCAGGAAACCAGTAAAGGTTCCCCGGGGGCCGGTTTTACAAAATTGGAATTATTGGAGGCTAAAACGGTTTCTTTACCATCAAAAGTGGTATGACTCCTATACGTATTGGCCCAGGCCCCGGAACGTTTTCCTTCGCGGGCGTAAGGATCCAAATACCAGAGCCCAATGTGCTCCCCTGTGGTCTTGTCCGTCACTTCCCAGACCTTTACTTCTTCGTGGAACACGGGAACAGTTCCTTGGGGAACCGGGGTAAAGGCATAGTTGAACAACTCGCCGGCAACGTAGTGCATGGCTTCCGTGAGTTTATCCAGTTGCAGGTATTGCTTTACTTCTTCGGAGTTGAGGTCATACTTTTTTTTCCGCACTTTTTCCGCATAAAACCGGTAGTCCCAGGGCGCTATGGTGATGTTATCCCCCTTTTCATCGGCTATGGCCTGCATATCCGCTACCTCTTCGTCCACACGGGCAATGGCGGCCGGCCAGACCGCTTCCAATAGGGCCATGGCGTTTTCAGGGGTTCCGGCCATCCTATCCTGCAAGCGCCATTCCGCATAATTATCATGGCCCAGAAGTTGCACCCGCTCTTGACGTAATTTTAGGATTTTTGCTATGATGGCCTTGTTGTCATGGGTATCCCCGTTATCCCCTCGGGAATAATAATTCTTCCAAACCTGTTTGCGTAAATCGCGTTCTGTAGAAAAGGTTAGGAAGGGATCCATGGAGGAACGGGTGTTGGTAATTGCATATTCGCCATCATGCCCCTTTTGGGCGGCAATCTTGGCAGCTGAGGCAATAAATCCTTCGGAAAGTCCACCGAGCTGGTCTTCGTTCAAATAGGTAACATAGTTTTCCTCATCATGCAGGACATTGTTGGAAAATTGGGTATACAACTTGGAAAGTTCCTTGTTAATGGCGGCATAGCGTTCTTTCTTGACGGAATCCAATTCCGCGCCGTTCATGGCGAAATCCCTATGGATAAGTTCAACTACGCGCTGTTTTGCTGTAGGGAGCGGATTTTTCAAAGCCACCTCATAAACGGCTTTTATACGTTGAAACAACTTTTCATTTTGGGTGATTTCTGATCGGTAATCAGAGAGCAAAGGAGCCAGTTCCGTCTGGATTTCCCGGAACTTTGGAGTGGAAAGGTTGCCGTTTAAAATGCCATAATAGGTAAAGGCCCTGTCGATTTCCTTTCCGGAACGCTCTATTTCCTCAATAGTGTTCTCAAAGGTAGGGGCTTCCGGGTTGTTCGCTATGGCATCTATTTCTGTCAAATGCAGATCCATGGCTTTCAGCATGGCGGGTTTTACATCTTTAACCTTCATTTGATCAAAGGCGGGGACGCCACCGTAAGGGCCTGTCCATTCCTTTAATAGTACATTGTCCATTTTGGGTTTTGATGTTTCTTGTTTACAGCCTATCGTGGTAAGGCAGATTAAAGTTAATGTGGAGAGTACTGAATTGGAATATCGCATTTGCATGAAATGATTTGAATTGATGGCAAAAACCTAGTGGATGAAGATTTGGGTCAATATGGGTAAAATCCATTTTCCACAGGGGAGAAACCCTATTTTGCTCCTTTTTCAAAGATAAGGGATATCCCTTGTCCTATCGATTTCTTTTGTCGATAACCCCTACGGGCTTTCTCCCCAGCTTCCCCATTCTGAGTTTTTGAATGGCCTTGGCCTCACAAATTTCAATTTTTGGGGATACCCGGAGTTTGGATCGGAACCGATCTTTTATTTGCAGTAACAACTGATCCGGAGGGGAGTTGATGGCTACTTTGATTAAAATCTCATCGGTTCCAATTGGGTTGTGGTAGATTTCAATCACATGGTTTTCAACGGCATCAAAATCGTTTAGCAGGTTATCCATGGCCGGCGGGTAAATGGTAGTGCCCTTGTATTTGATCATTTGCTTCTTACGGCCCACCAAAGGCCCCAAGCGTAGCGTATTTCTACCACATGCGCAGGGTTCCCTATGGGCCCTAACGATATCCCCTGTCGCGAAACGCAATAAAGGCATGGCCTCTACACCCAGGGTGGTGACTACCAGTTCGCCCACGGTACCCTCGGGAACAGGGTTTCCTTTTTCATCCAGAATTTCGGCAATGATAAGTTCGGGATGTAAATGCCCCCCCTGTTGCTCGGAACATTCCGTAAAGGCGGTGCTCATTTCGGTCGAGGCGTAGGTAGAATACAATTCAATGTCCCATCGGGATTTTATCTTCTTGCCCAAGGTGTTTAGGCTAAAATCCTGTTCGCGCAATGCCTCGCCGATACAAATGGCCCCTTTTATTCCGGAATTCTTTAAGTCGATACCTTTTTGATCCGCATACTCCGCTAGTTTTAAAAGGAACGAAGGCACAACGATCAAATAGGAAGGCTTGAATTTTTGAATGGTATCCCATTGCAGTTCTGGGATACCGGCCCCCACACGGATGATACCTGCGCCTAATTTCCGGGCGCCCAAAAAGTAGGCCAGCCCGGCCATAAAACGCCGGTCTATAGTTGTGGTGAGCTGAATAACATCATTTTTGGTAACCCCGGCACAGGCCAAGGAAATGGCCTCGTTATAGGCCAATCGGTCAAGATCTTTGTCCGTTAGTCCCACGGTTACAGGTTCTCCCAAGGTTCCCGAGGTGGTCACAAAATCCACGATTTTGGATTTGGGTACACAGAAAAAATCATCGTTGGACCGTTGTAGCTCTTCTTTGGAAGTAATAGGGACCTTTACCAGATCCTCCAGGGTTTGAATGTCCGAAATCGCTATGGCATGCGTTTTGAAAAGCCGTTGATAATACTTGGAATGCGTATTTAGATAGACGAGGAGTTCTTGTAGTCTCCCCTCTTGATAGGCCTTGATCTCTGCGGGAGATGCTTTTTCGATTGCGGGAATTTCCATCAATTCAACCTTCTCTTTAGCTTGCGAATATAACCTTCCACCCGTTCTTTATCCGGTACGGTGGTAATTTCTTTGGATGCGGCCTTGGAAAACGCCTCCATGGCTACCGTATCATACCCTTTTTTATAATTGTAGAGCCCCGCCAGATAATATACCTCCCAAAATTCGGGATTGCTTTTCTCGAATTCCTGGAGCAGGTCGGGACTTAAATGGCTTTCCTCGGAAATGGCCCGTTTTACCACCCGGTACAATTTCCGGTATCTTTCATAATCCTTGTAGGCCGGGGAATGCAGGAAAGGATCCGCTGGGATGTCCTTGGAAGCGGTGGAAAGCCCGTGGGACGGCCCTACCTTAAAATCGGTCGCGAATATTTTCTTCAGGTCAAAGGCTACAAATTCTCCCAATTGATAGGGATTGGAGGAGACCCAGACCATGAGTTCCCCAGGCTTGAAGACAATACCGTGGTGGGCCAACAACTGGTTCAGGGCCTTTTCGTTTCCATAACCAATTTCAGCGTTGTCCAACCCTTGGGTGTTCCTAAGGATGTCCACGGCGATTTCTGGGTTCACTTTCCTGGGTTTTTCCAACAATTCCTCCATACGATTAAAACGGTACTGGGAATGGCTTTCCGAGATGTGATCTTGGTTCTTTTTATCCTGGGCATAGGCCGCACTTTGAAAGTGGTTGGAACAAATCAATTCGTTGGCGGAATTGGGCACTTCGTACACCCCAAAGTTTTTTGGGGAAACCTCTATGATCGTCGCTTGTTTGTCCTTGGCGCTCCCTATAAGGATGGATTCGGAAACGAATACTTCCCTTTTTTTGGCGATAGCGATGGCCTCCTCAATAGTGGACGCATATTGTAGAATCTCGCGGGTGACCAGGGAGATGGGGGTCTTTGCCACTAGGGGAAAGTTGGATTTGCCCGCGTTTATGGTCACTGTGAGCCCTTGGTCGTTCATACCGGAGAGCACCCCGATAAAACCGCCCCAGGAAACGGACATGAAATTATGGCCCTGTTCCGGTTTTACAAAAGCGATTATTTTATTGCGCGCAAATTCGTCCCCTACATAGAAATCGAAGTTTCGGCCAATGATCAACTGGCCGTCCTCGGTCTTATCCCCCCAAGCTGCAAAGGAGGAACAGCCTACCAGGGCCAGGTCTTGGAGTGCATGGCCAATATCGTGCGCCC
>JBCCZF010000152.1:0-6678 GCA_039188035.1 Bacteroidota bacterium
CTAAAAATGTCCAAAAAATGGACAGGTGCTGTCCAACTGTTAGACAAAATCTGAGAATACGGAATCCGTTCTTTTTTGATGGTACATCTTTTTTCCAAAGAAAGTGGAAAACCTTGGATAGTATTACGGTAAGCCGAACCTTATTTTTTGATATCTACCTGACTTCTACTTACGGTTTTTTGATACTCGTAAACGGTCTTTACCTGTTCCGGGGCGTTCGCGGTTTCCAGCCAATTGGACCAGACCATAAACCAAGACCATTTGGGCTGAGCTTGGAGTACATTTACCTTGGGCAAGGTTCCCACTTCGCCTAGGGCAATAGGTTTCCCTTGGGCCAGTTGCACCAATTGCTCATAGTCTTTTTGCTCATAATCCGAATGATAGACGTCCGTGGCCAGGATATCCACATACCTATGACCGGGATAATAATATAGATAATCAAAGGCCTCGTCCTCTGGAATATCCCGTGGGCCATTGGCGTTCCACACCCAAAGAAGGTTGTTCAATTCATGGTGATGTACCAATCGATTGTACAATTGCCGCCATAATTTAGGATACCCTTCCGGTCCTTTTTTATCGCCCCACCAGAACCATACGCCGTTCATCTCATGGTAGGGTCTCCATAATACGGGAACCTTGGCTTCTTGAAGTTGCTTCAAACTTTGCGCCACATGGTCTACCTGAGCCAACCAACGCCGGTGCAAAGGCGTGACAGGCGTGGTCAGCTCCTTCCATTCCGCATCCGAGAGTTCGTCCTGCACGCTGGCCTTCCATTTAAAGGGAGGATTGTCCGTAGGTTTGCCCACGTGCCACATAAGGGTAACTAGGGCACCTTCCCCATGTTTTTTGATTGCTTCTTCTACAACGCGATTCCCAGGATCTTCTCCTCCACTCCAATAAAAGTCTGTTCCCCAAACCGCCGGATATTTCCCACCGATCTCCTTGGCACGGTTATAGTACCTGTCCGGTTCGTGGTTGTAGCTGTGTTGTCCGGAAAGGATTTTACCGTCCAGGGCATAGATATATTCCAAAAGGGCCTTGGTCTCTTTGGTAGCATTTTTGTTTACCGGTGGCATTTGGGCGTACATGGCAAGACCACCTAAAAGGCAAAGTATCGGAGCCAATCCTTTCATAGGGCGTTATTGATATTGAAAAATCCAAACCAGGTTCATTAGGTGAATTTAAAGCATTCCCAATGGGAAGATCTTGCCTATTTTGTCCTTTTGTTTTTGTATTCTTAACCAACCGGCGTTCGGTTATTAGTTTGTTAAGTATCAATTTTTGTATAGAACTCATCTAAAAATGTCTCCCTGGGCGCACGCGTGTCCCTAAAGTTTTTCGGCCTTCATGGTTTTGCCACGATGGCGAAGAAGGCTCGCATACGCACAATCAAAGGATTACTTGACAACGATGTTCTTTGATGAAGTCTTCACTGCGCTACCGTTGACATCTTTTTTATTTAGTTGATTTTTAGACACTTGTGACATCCTTTTTTACACCCCTAATCCCGATAGCTGTCGGGACTCTCGGGGGGACAGTCCAAACGATGAAACGTGAATTCCAGATTTGACTTCAATGTCATTCCAACCGCTCAATAAAACTTTTGTCTGATGCCCCGCCCTGATACTATTCAACTACTTGATTTTTAATTACTTTTTATTGATTGAACTCCGGTTAATTAGTGTTTTGCGTCTTCCAATAGGGGAAACTCCCCTTTTAGCATTTGAATCGTGTTCACCAAGGCCCTTACCACATGATAGTTTACCTTCCAACGATGGGCTTTTTGCGCATGTCTAGCCTCCGGATCCGTATCCAGTCCTTCGTGGAACCAGCCCCCATATTCGTGGTCGATCAAAAAGGAATCGATATGCTTCCACTGTTCCGCGGCCTTTTTACCATACCGGGTTTCTTGTGGGAATAGCTTGGAAAACAATACTAAGGTGTTCAATCCTTCGGCCTGGGTCCACCATACCTTGGCTTTACTTGGGATACTTCGTTCATGGGGTTCCCCCCAATCGTACCCCCCTTCAAAAAAACCTCCGGTGCCCTTGTCCCAACCCCACTCCAGCGCATAATCCAGCATTCTTTTGGTTTTCATTAGGGTAATGTTGTCCTTTTGACCCAGAACATGTTGCGCCTCTAACATAAGGAATGCCGTTTCTACATCATGGCCAAAGGACACATGATCCAACCAGAAGTTTTCTTCTCTAAAGGTAGCGGTAGAATCCTTTAGGGAAACCGGCGTCCAATCCCGTTCCAAATGCAAGGTAAGTGTTCCTTTTTCTGTGCATATGGTGTCCCTGATAAGAATCAACATTTCTTCCAGGCGTTGTTTTAAAAGGGGATCGGGCCATACCTCGTACAAGGCTGTATAACACTCCAAAAGATGAATGGAGGAGTTTTGATCCTTCCAGTTGCTTCGTACGATATCTTCGCCTAAGTACCCCTCCCCGGCAGCACCCCAAAGCCAGGAACCGTCCTGGGCCAGGATATCAAAGTACCCCAAATGCTCCGGGTCATGGGCATGTGTTTCCAACCATTGAAAGGTTTTTTGGGCAAGTTCCAAGGCTCCTACGTCCTTGGAAATCCCGTAATACGTGGCAAGACCATAAATGGCAAAGGCATTGGCATAGACGCTTTTGGTCCGGGAAACGGGCACCATGCCGTGCCCTTGTTTCTTAACTATGGTAGAGAACCCCCCATTTTGGGTATCCCACATATGATTCTTGAGAAAATCATAGCCGTGGGCGGCGATATCCAAATAGTCATTATCCCTATAAAATGCAGCCAAGGTACTTGCCGTCCAAATATGGCGTGCCTGGGTGACCAACATCTTGTTCTTTTCCTCTTTTTTTTCCCAGTCATGGGCAAAGTTTGTCCAAAAACCGCCCTGTAAGGTATCCACTACCCTAGGATACCACGCACGGGCCACTTGATCTAATGCTTGCTCAATATGTGAAAGCATTTCCGTTTCTCCTTTCTTTTCCCATTTGGCTTCTTGCCCACAACCCATAGTCCCCAATACAACGATCAGCAATATATTTTTTTGTGCCGGTTTTGACCATCCGTATAAACGCATTCTTTTGATGTTTTGATAACCCTCATTCCAATATTCCAGTACTCTTTTGGAGTTCTAATCTCGCTTGAAAATCGTTTTTTTAGAGGGTATCCGTTAATTGAAGATAAGGCTTTCATAGGTATACCCCGTCTAAAGGATACAAAGGTACCCGTAGTCAAAGGATCTTGACAGGCTCAAACGGGATTCCGTCATGCTTTTAGGTACGCAGGTTCCTAAACAAGAATAACGCGTCTAATGGCAATAACAGCTTTTTCAACAGGCGATGATCTTCCAAAACGGATCGGCAGATAAACCTTAACATAAAATGGGCAGGTTAAGGGGTCAGATTCGGCAAAATGGTTCCCAGGTACCTCTAAGCCCAAAATCTGATTTATATTTATGTGATTGGCACATAATGTTTTTGTATGCAGCGTAGAGACTGTTTAAAAATATTGGGGTTTGGATCCCTAATTGGCGTGGTACAACCCCATAGCGTCCAGGGCGTATTTTTGGAAAAATGGCCGTATCCAAAGGGCATGGCCTTCCAAAGTGAATGGCCACTTTGGCCCGATATGGATTGGGTAGGGCCAGAGTATTGGGCCAACAGGTTGCAGGACTGGGGAATTCGAGGGGGAAGGTTATGCTGTCTAAACTCGGGAGGAAACCGAAACCTTCATCTGTTGCCCTTGCAAAAACCTTTGGGTGCTATAGGATTCAGGGCCTCTGTTTCCATAGATTTGCCTAAAAAGCGTACGTATCCCAAAACAGCTTTTTTTGGTATGCGATTAGGTGCCAAAGGCCCTATGAACGACTACCGTTCGGCCGCCGTATTTGGAAAGGGTTTTGATATTGGCCTCAATACGGATGGCGAATTGCAACTAGGGAATACCAACCTAAAAACGGGCCTTGATGAAATGCCCGATAGCTTTCACTTGCTAATCCAAGCGAACCAAGAGGGAAGTGATTACAGCATAAAAGTGATGCTGATAGCGGCGGGCGGTACCATTTTGTTCGAGACCCTATCCGAACCTATTCCCCAGAAGAAAATCCATGGTAATTTTGCCTTAGTGGCCGATGTGCCCCAAAAGAAAAAAAACCAAGTCCAGAATACTCCATCGGCCTATTTTTCGGAATGGAACATACAAGCGGAGCACTTGGAATGGAAGGCGGAACAAGTGTTTGGGCCCATATGTTTTGCGCAGTATACCGTACATGGGGAAAAGCTTAAGTTAACCGCCCAACTGTGCCCCATAGAGCGTATTCCAGGTTGCCAAACCATTCTTCAGGTACAGGAGGAGTCCGGGAATTGGCGGAATCTTATCCAAGGCGATATTGACTCCGATGGGCGATATGCTGTTTTTTCGTATCCATGGGACGCAAACCGACCAACGCCGTATCGTATCTTGTTACACTTGCCCCTCAAAAACGGAACTAGGGATTACTATTATGAAGGCACACTTGCCCAGGAACCTTTAGGGAAAACGGAAGTGAAGGCCATGGTCTATAGTTGCAACTTCCACTATGGTTTTCCCGACCAGGATGTGGTTGATGCAGCCAAAAGTCTAGGGCCCGACCTCGTCCTTTTCTTAGGCGATCAGTTTTACGAGGGAACTGGAGGTTTCGGCCATAGTTTTAAGGCCGATTATAGGGAGCAATGTCTTGACTATCTTCGTAAATGGTACATGTTTGGTTGGTCCTATCGCGAAATTTTTAGGCACTTGCCCTGCGCTATAATCCCGGATGACCATGATGTTTACCATGGAAATATCTGGGGAGAGGGAGGACAGGCCGCGGATGTCTCCAAGGGGTTTGGGGCCTTTGCCCAGGACAGCGGCGGGTACAAAATGCCTGCACAATGGGTAAATATGGTCCAGCGGACCCAAACCTCCCACCTCCCTGATCCTTTTGACCCCCGGCCTGTAAAACAGGGCATTGGAGTATACTACACCCAATGGAACTATGGCGGGATTAGCTTTGCAATCCTCGAGGACCGCAAGTTTAAATCGGCCCCAAAGAAGATACTTCCCAAAGAGGCCCAGGTCTTTAATGGATGGATCCTTGGGGAGGAATTCGATATTAAGGGCCATCGTGACCTTGAAGCCGACCTCCTGGGAAAGCGGCAGTTGAATTTTTTGGAGACCTGGACCAAGGAATGGGCCAACGACAGTTGGTTCAAGGTAGTACTTTCCCAGACCAATTTTGCCACGGTAGCCACCTTGCCCGTAGGGGCAAAGACCGGTGCCGTTATCCCTAAATTGGTCATTCCCGAAAAAGGGGAGTACATCAAGGGGGATACGTATACCGTGGACATGGATTCCAATGGATGGCCGGTAATGGGTCGTAATCGTGCGGTGGAAGCCATCAGAAAGTGTTTTGCCTTTCATATCGCCGGGGATCAACATTTGGGTAGCTTTGTACAATATGGTCTAAATACCTATAGGGATTCCGGGTATGCCTTTGCCGGTCCCGCACTCAATAATATTTGGCCCCGCAGGTTCTGGCCCCCCGTGGATTCCGAGCATCATAACATGGAACGGCCCGCATATGTGGGCAATCATGAGGACGGGTTTGGCAATAAAATGACCGTATTGGCGGTGGCCAATCCTCATCGGGAACATGAGGAGCCCGCCATACTTCATGATAGGGCCGTAGGCTATGGGATGGTCACCTTCAACAAGAAGGACAAAACCATAACAACCAATTGCTGGCCCAGATTCATAGCCCCAAATAAAGGGAATCAGTATCCCGGTTGGCCCCTTACCATACAGCGGGAAGACAACTATGGCCGTAAACCCAAACACTTTCTCCCAAGAATACGTTTTAGGCCGCATGGAGGAATCCTTATCCATGTATATGACAATGAGGATAAACTGGTCTATGCCCTACGTGTTTCGGAACGGGAGTTTCTTCCCTGGGTTTTTACCAAAGGACGTTATCAAGTGGATCTTCTGGAGTCCCTAACTGGAAAGACAAGAACCTTAAAGGGTTTGCGTGCGGCTAGGCATACCCAAAGGAAGATGGAATTGGACTGGCCCGGAACCTGATCAGCCCACTTTTATATTGTATCGCATAAGCAAGTCATCCAGATTGTCGTCCTTCAATTTTTTCTTCAATGCGTTCGGAGTGAGCCCAAACTCATCCTTAAAGCACTTGGAGAAGTAACGGGTATCCTTGTAGCCCACCATATAGGATGCCTGGGAGATATTATAGCCATTTTCCAAAAACAGAAGTGCTGCTTTTTTGAGCTTAAGAACCCGGTAAAACTCTACCAGACTCTTTCCGGTATACTCTTGGCAACTGCGGTATATGGCCGAATAGCTCATGGGCATGCGATCGGCCAATTGCTCCAACTTAAAATTGGGGTTCTCCACGCCTTCGCTAAGTGCATGCACCAACTGTTTCAGGAACTGGAGGTCCCGAGAGGTGGTTTTCTCGTTCCGTGGGTTACATTCGTATTCCGCCAGGACCTTGTTTTTTAAGGAATCGTTTCGGGACAGGATGTTATCCACCTTATGGAGAAGGACACCTGGATCAAATGGCTTGCCCATATAGGAAACGGCCCCTGTACGCAAACCTTTTATTCTTGATTTTAAACTGTTCTTTGCCGTGAGAAAAATTAC
>JBCCZF010000153.1:0-6653 GCA_039188035.1 Bacteroidota bacterium
ACCACATTGTATACCATCACCAAGGCTCCTACGATGTACATGGTGCCGCCAATGGCACGCATCCAGTACATGGGTATGATTTCATTGACCGTCTCCAAGAAGTTTCCGTAGACCAGGGTACCGTCCGGGTTAAAGTCTTTCCACATTAGGGCCTGTGTGAACCCGGCCACATACATGGGCAGGGCATAGAGGATAATCCCCAAGGTACCGATCCAGAAATGGAAATTGGCCATGGGCACAGAGTATAGACGTGTTTTGAACATTTTGGGTACAAGCCAATAGATCATCCCAAAGGTCATAAAACCGTTCCAGGCGAGGGCCCCTACATGAACGTGGGCAATGATCCAATCGCTAAAGTGAGCAATGGCATTTACATTTTTAAGTGAGAGCATGGGCCCTTCAAAGGTGGCCATGCCATAACCGGTAATGGCCACTACCATAAACTTAAGGGTGGGATCCACACGTACCTTGTCCCAAGCCCCGCGCAGGGTGAGCAATCCGTTGATCATACCGCCCCAGGAAGGCGCGATCAGCATCACGGAAAAGGCCACGCCCAGGTTTTGGGCCCAATCGGGCAAAGAGGAATACAGTAGGTGATGGGGCCCGGCCCAGATATAGATAAATATCAGGGACCAGAAATGCACAATGGAGAGTCGGTAGGAATAAACGGGCCTATTGGCCGCTTTGGGCACAAAATAATACATGAGTCCCAGGAAGGGGGTGGTGAGGAAAAAGGCCACCGCATTGTGTCCGTACCACCATTGCACCAGGGCATCCTGAACCCCGGCGTACACGGAATAACTCTTTAGGGCACTTATGGGAAGTTCAAGGCTGTTGAAGATATGCAGTACGGCCACGGTAACAAAGGTTCCCACATAAAACCAAATGGCCACGTACAGATGGCGTTGCCTTCTTTTGATCATGGTGCCAATGAGGTTTACCCCAAAAGCCACCCAGACCAGCGCAATGGCAATATCTATGGGCCATTCCAACTCTGCATATTCCTTGGAGGTGGTTATACCCAAGGGAAGGGTTATTGCCGCGGCAACAATTATGGCCTGCCACCCCCAGAAGTTAAAATTGCTTAGAAAATCACTGAACATCCTGGCCTTGAGCAAACGCTGCGTGGAATAATATACCCCGGCATAAATGGCATTGCCCACAAAGGCAAAAATCACGGCATTTGTATGTAAGGGCCTTAGGCGGCCAAAGCTCAACCAGGAGATGCCGTCCGTCATGTTGGGGAACAAGAACATAAAGGCCAATATAAGCCATACCAGGAATCAGACAATGCCCCATAGCATTGTGGCGTAGAGGAACTTTTTTACGATTTTATTATCGTAGTAAAACTGCTGTACTTCCATAATCACTGATTTATCCTGTTTAGTTTGTCTCTTGTTTGGGTGGGTGGGGCCGAATCCTCGATGCCGGTCGTTGTCCGGGAATTGGGCTTTACCAGTTCATCTTCGAACAGCATGCGCACAGAGGGGGTATAGGCATCGTCATATTGCCCCTTCCTCACGGAAACGATAAAGGCTATAAAAAAGCAGGCCGCAACACCAAGGCTTATGGCCAATAACACATAAATAACACTCATACCTTACCTGAATTCGAGGGTAAAACTAAGGTGGTGTCCATAGCCAGAAAATGATTTTTATCAGGTTTGTCCATTATTTTGTCTTACCGTAGGTTTTTCCCCAGCCAATTGGTGGCCACTGTGGTAAACGCCACGATACTTATGGAGCTAAGAGGCATCAAAATAGCTGCAATAACAGGTTGTAGCTGTCCGGTCAGCGCAAAGTAGAGCCCCACTAAATTATACAACAAGGAGAGCGCAAAACTCCATTTGATGATTTTTATCGCTTGTCTGGAGGCCATAAGGTATTGGTGTATCCGTGAAAATCTGGAGGCGTCCAAAATAGCATCACAGGCAGGGGAGAAAACATTGACATCCTCGGAAATGGCAATGCCTACATCACTTTGGGCCAAAGCCCCCGCGTCGTTGAGTCCGTCGCCCACCATCATCACTTTTTTGCCTAGATTTTGTAGAGAGGCGATAAACCGAAGTTTTTCTTCCGGCTTTTGGTCAAAATACATGGGGATACGCTTGGGCAACAATTCCTGTAGGTGTTTCTTTTCCCCGGCATTATCCCCGGAAAGCAGTGCCAGCTCCAAGTCTTTGGACATGGTTTTGAATAATTCCCGTACCCCTTCCCGATAGGCATTATGGAACACATATCGACCTTTATAGCTGTCATTGCTACTTACATGTACAGCGGTGCCCTGTTCCGTATTTTTCGCATCGGTACCCACAAAATCGGCCGCTCCTACTTTTATATGCTGGTCGTCCTTGCGAGCTTGCAGGCCTTTGCCCAAATATTCTTCGTATTCGTCCAGGGGCACAATATTATGTTCTGAAAGCAGGTCATAAAGTGTCCTGCTCAGGGGATGGTTTGAGGCCCGTAACGTATTCTTTAACAGGGACTCCTCTTCTTGGGTCAATGGCATGCCCTGGTACTGTGCTTTGGTGGTTTTGGTCGTGGTCAGCGTGCCGGTTTTGTCAAAGATTGCCGTGTCTACGGCGGCTAAGCGTTCAATGGTCTGTATGTCCTTGACATAGAATTTTTTCCTGCCAAAGATGCGTAGCATATTGCCCAGGGTAAAGGGAGCCACCAAGGCAATCGCACAAGGGCAGGCTATGATAAGGACAGCTGTAAATACGTTCAAGGCCTTGGACGGGTCCTGGTACAACCAGAATGCCGTTCCAAGGGAGGCAATGGTAAGCACACCCAGGGTAAAGCGTTTGCCAATACGATCGGTCAGGGTCTGGAACCGGCTTTTGGTGTTTTTTTGAAAAACGGCATGGCCCCATAACTGGGTGAGGTAACTTTGGGATACCGATTTTAAGGTTTCCAACTCAATGTCACCGTTCAGTTGTTTTCCACCGGCAAATATCCGATCTCCGGATTTTTTATATAGCGGTGCGGACTCCCCGGTAACAAAACTATAATCGATTTCGGCTTCCCCTTGTATAAGGATACCGTCCACGGGGATCAATTCCCCGTTGCGGATAAGTAATCGATCTCCGGGTTTTATACTGTATACCTGTGCGGTCTCTTCCTTTCCCCCAGGGGATAGTTTGGTAACGGCTATGGGGAAATAGGATTTATAATCGCGTTCAAAGGAAAGAAAGGCATAGGTCTTTTGTTGGAAGAACTTGCCCAGAAGCAAAAAGAAGACCAGGCCCGTAAGACTATCAAAAAAGCCACTTCCCCGGTCCAAGGCGATTTCTACGGTGCTCCGCAGAAAAAGTACAAGTATGCCCAGGGCTATGGGCACATCTATATTTAGCAAACTACTCCGCAATCCCTTAAAGGCCGAGGTAAAATATCCCCTGCCAGAATAAAACACCACCGGTAAGGAAAAGGTGAACATAAGCCACCGAAAAAGATGTTTATAGCGTTCCAACCAAAACTCTTCCCCTTGGACGTTGTCCAGATATAGATCAAAATATTCGGGAAAGGAAAGGAACATAACATTCCCAAAGGCGAACCCTGCGACGCCCAATTGATAGATTAGGCTTCGGTCTACCTTCTTTTTTCCCTTGTCGTAATCTTCTAGGGAAATATAGGGTTCGTAGCCAATGCGTGTCAAAAGCACGACGAGTTCCTTTAGGGAGAAGCTACGGATGGTATAGGTGATGCGCACTTTTTTTTGGGGAAAATCCACTTGGGAAACCGTCACCGCGGGGTGTAATTTATTCAGATTTTCCAACACCCAGATACAGGAACTGCAATGGATATGGGGAATGTACAGGGATACTACTTGCATATCCCCTTCGTTGAATTCCGTCAACTGGGCTGCGATGGCAGGATTATCCAGAAAATCAAATTTTCCCAGGGTTTCAGATGGTGTGGCCCCTGCCGCGGATTGCAGATCATAGTAATAGGAAAGATCATTGCTGGAGAAAATGTCATATACCGTCTTGCAGCCATTGCAGCAGAAGTTCTTTTGATCAAAGACCACGGCGGTACGGCCACAATCGTCACCACAATGGTAACACTTGGTTCTGTCCATAACACATATAACTCATATACCTAAATGCAAATATTTACAAGTTTCCCGGGGATTGATATGATAAATGTCAGCTTTTCAATATTTTTATATAATTATTTTTAAGGACGAATCCCATTAAGGAAAAGGTATGGACAAGGACGAGGGACACAGCAGATGCGAACAATGTATTATACGTCAATTCAATACGTTGCGCGCCATGAGCAGGGAGGAACTGAAGAAGGTATCGGACTCCAAGATTACCAAAAAAATAAAGAAGGGGGAGGCCCTGTTCGAAGAGGGGGAAAAGCTCAATGGCGTGTTTTGCGTGCGCAATGGGGTTTCCAAACTTTCCAAATTAAGCGCCAACGGAAAGGATCAAATCGTAAAATTGGCCACCCGGGGCGAGGTTATAGGGCAACGTTCCGTAATTGCCGAGGAGCATGCCAATCTAAGTGCCGTGGCGGTGAACGATATGGAGGTTTGCTTTATCCCCAAGGATAGCATTGTACATACCCTAAACGCCAATCCCGATTTTGCCGTGGAAGTATTGCGCCATATGGCACATGACCTTAAGGAAGCGGATGAGGTCATTGTGAACATGAGCCAAAAAACGGTAAAACAGCGTGTTGCCGAGGCTTTTTTGTACCTCAAGAAAAATTTTGGGGAGGATAAGGAGGGATTCTTGGCACTAACCCTCTCCCGTGAGGACATTGCCAATGTGGTAGGGACGGCCACGGAAAGTTGTATCCGTATTATTTCCGAGTTTAAGAAGGAAGGCTTGTTGACTACTTCGGGAAAACGAATAAAAATTGCCGCCGAGCGAAAATTGCAGGATTTGTCCGAAGGATTTTAAAACCTGATGGATATCATAGTTTGCGTTCATATACGCCTCTATATTTACGGCGTACTAATATGGACATGATCTATGAAAAAAATATTGTTGCCCACGGACTTTTCGGATAATGCCTGGAATGCCACCCAGTACGCCATGGCGTTATTTAAGAATGAGGAATGTACTTTTCATTTGCTCAATACGTATACACCTGCCATAGCCAATAGCCGTTTTATGGCCGCTTCCCTGGATTCCGGTGGTGTGGGGGATGGGGCACGCGCCTGTTCCGAAAGGGGGCTTCGCGAACTAGTGGAGCGAATAAAAAGGGACTATAACAATCCCCTGCACCGTTTTGAGACCTTGTCGTCCTTTTGTCTATTG
The DNA here is from genome assembly GCA_039188035.1 of Bacteroidota bacterium. Taxonomy (GTDB): domain Bacteria; phylum Bacteroidota; class Bacteroidia; order Flavobacteriales; family Flavobacteriaceae; genus Ulvibacterium. Next base: position 5,270 of record JBCCZF010000153.1, read on the forward strand.
ACAGAAGAAGTAAAGGATTTTGTGGACGAACGGGATATCGATTTGGTGGTTACGGGCACCAAAGGAGCCTCTGGTTTGGAAGAGGTATTTATGGGCAGCAATACGGTACGTATTATAAAGGCGGTAAAGCAATGTCCCGTTCTAGCCGTGCCCCATGGTTATTTTGAATATGCCATGCCTATGGAAATTGCCTTCGCGACGGATTTCAATCGATTTTACACGGACTCCGAACTGTTGCCCTTGGTGGAATTGGCCAAATCCTTTAAGGCGTCCATACGTATTGTATACGTTCAATATCAAATAAAATCGCTTACGGAAATACAACAATTTAATCTTAGTATGCTTCGCAAGTATCTCAAGGAAGTGGAGCATTATGTGCATACCGTTTCCGAATTGAATTCCGTATCCAAGACCTTGGAGGCCTTTGCCGAGGAATTGGATATCCACTTATTGGCCATGTTGCATTACCAGCATAGTTACATGGAACGGATGACCCGGGAACCTGTTATAAAACGTATGGCCTTTCATACCAAGATTCCCTTGTTGGTCATCCCGGAATTGGGTATGGGAACCCGTTCCAGGAGTCCAAGGGAAGTAGAGAAAACAAGCCTCGGTTGATCAGGGCTATTCTCCCATAGGGTGGTCTTCATAGAAATGTTGGAAGGTTTTATCCGTAGTATAATCGTCGGTCAATACCTTGTATACCATATAGACGATGAGAATTTGTCCCAGAACGGTTAGGTAAAATACCCAATTAAACGGGAAATCCATGGCCACCATTAGGGTCACGGTAATAAGCAGGAAGGTGGTAAGGGCCACCCAGAACATTCCAGGGTTTTTCATGGCGTTTTTGTTTCCAAGATAGACGAAATCATGGGTATATGGCGTTAAGGGAATCCCAAAAAACCCAAATGGATTCCTATAGGACAGGGCATACTTTTTGCCTCTTCTTTTGGCGCAAAGTATGCCGTTTTGGGCAATGGAATACGTATTTTTGTAGGCACAAAACCCATGGTATGAACCTTCCTGATACAGGGCAAAAACGCCTCGTTATCATCGGAGGCGGATTTGCTGGAATATCCCTGGCAAAGCGCCTAAAAAAGGTGGATGTGCAAGTCGTCTTGATCGATAAGCATAACTACCACACCTTCCAACCCTTGCTCTATCAAGTATCTACCAGCGGATTGGAACCGGATTCCATTGCGTATCCCATTAGAAAGGTATTAAAACGACTCAAAAATTTCCATTTCCGTTGGGCGCAAGTGCAACAGATCAAAGCCGAAGGGAAATACGTGGTCACAAGCATAGGGGATATCACCTACGATTATTTGGTCATCGCCACGGGTACGCGCACTAATTTTTTTGGCAATGATACCCTGGCCCA
>JBCCZF010000154.1:0-6650 GCA_039188035.1 Bacteroidota bacterium
CATCTAAAAAAGTAAGAATAAAACAATATATTTTTAAAATTTTCGCTTCAATTTGGGTATAGGTGTGTGAAAAAAGTCATGCCAAAATAATAAAGAACCCAAATAGGTCATGGTATGAAACGGATTTGCGTTTTGCCCATATTGTTCTTGTCTATGCTAGCAATTGCAGTGTCCGCACAGGAAGGCCGCGGGCTAAAAAAGGCAAACAGGCAATATGAGGCCATGTTTTACCAGGAGGCCATTACCTCGTATCTGGATCTTGTAGGAACTGCTTTCGAATCGGAACTCCTCCTGGAAAGATTGGCCAATGCCTATTATTTTAATGCTCAATATGTAGAAGCGGTAAAGTGGTATGATAGGCTCCATGATGTCCGGGGCAACCGTATGCCATGGGAAGTCATGTTGCGCTATTCGCAGAGTTTACGGGCTTCTGGGAATGCCGAAAAGGCAGGCCGCATCTACGATGCGTTTAAAAAGCTCCATGATTCGGAGGATGTTGATTTGGCAAATGCCGAGGAATACCTTCAAATCATTAGTCAGAATGCTGAGCGTTATACAGTGACCGAGACGAGCATCAATTCTCCGAATACGGATTTTGGGGGCTTTCTTCAGGATGGACATTTCTATTTCTCCTCGTCGAGAGAACAATCGGGTAGGCAGAAGGCTGTAGATCCGTGGACGAAACAATCCACCTTGGACGTCTTTGAGGTTTCCTACAATAGGGATACTGGTGTTTTTGGACAACCCAAACCCTTGGCTATCTATGGTTCCCCAGAATTACATATCTCTTCCTTTGTTATGGATAAAACGGGAAAGACCGCGTACTTTACACGTTCCGTGGCCCCTCAGAATAAAGGGGGTACACATATCCTGAAAATCTTCAAGGCACACTATATAGAGGGCTTTTGGGCGAATACCCAGGAACTTCCTTTCAATTCCAATGCATATTCCAATGCCCATCCGGCTTTATCACCGGATGGGAAAAAGATGTATTTCGCTTCCAATCGCCCAGGGGGGTTCGGACTTACCGATATTTATGTGGTAGAGCTGTTTTCCGATGGTACTTTCGGCGATCCTGAAAATCTTGGTAACAAGGTAAATTCCAAGGGTAGAGAGTCTTTTCCATTTATATCCGGTACCAATGAATTGTACTTTGCCTCGGACGGTCATTTTGGAATGGGAGGATATGACATCTATTATTACAATTTGGAGGATTCCGATAACGGTAATCTGTTGAACGTGGGCCTTCCCGTTAACGGTGCCGCGGACGATTATGCATTTTCCATAGATTTTGAAAGCCAAAAAGGGTTTTTCAGTTCCAACCGAAGTGGGAAGGACAATATGTATCAATTCACCGAACAGATTGCCATACGGGAGTATTTAGGGCAAAAGGTAAGAGGGTCTATCACGGATTTTGGGGCAGGAATCCCGATACGTGGGGTAAAGATTGCCGTTTTTGATGAAAACGGGAACCTTTTAGGGCATACCAGCACCGATGCCAAAGGCTTCTATGAGCTGGATTTTAAGCAACCTGGCAATGGCTATATCCTATCAGCTCAGGGTCCCGGTTTTGAAGGGGTCGATCGGTTAATAGATGTTGTAAAAGGCGTCGTGCAAGTTGATTTTAGCTTGAAGACGCATAAGCCACGTATGCGTGAAGCAACTAGGTTGGCCGAAAGGGATGGGGTAGAGTACCTGGATTTTGATAAGGTCTTTTTTGAGCACAACAGTTCGTTTTTGAATGCCGAGGCCAAGGTGAAACTGCTAGCGATTTCAAAGATGTTGATCGAATCGCCATGGTTAAAGGTCAAAATCAATGCCCATGCGGACATGCGGGGTACCGATGCCTATAACGACTGGCTTACGGAAAGAAGGGGAAAGCGGATCAAGGACTTTCTGGCACAATTGGGGATTTCAGGGGATCGTTTGCGTTACGAGGGCCTAGGCAAAAAAGAACTGCTTAGACCGTGTAATCGTTTGGAGGACTGCGATGAGGAAGACCATAAGGAAAACAGGCGTACTGTTTTCTTGATTTCAAATGGGGAAGACTGGGTGGAAAATTACAAATAAGATAAGCTTGGAGACCTTGTCAAAAGAACTTGGCAAAGATTTCTTGTGATCGCATGCGGGCGGCATGTATGGCCAAAGCGTTGGGAAGACCAACGTTTTTTTGCTTTGTACATGGTAAAACAGGTCCGGCCGTTTGTTTTTTTATCGTGTCCGGAAATACAACACCATCAAGGGTTGTTGTTGGCATAATTTTGCGGGAAGACCTTCTGATTTTTCGTGCAGATGGTATCCCTGTAGCCGTCCAGGCAGGCGCGCTCGCCCAAACGCGTCCATTAAATTGAAAAATGCAAAAGAAGTGTACGAATTTCATTTTCATGCCTCTGAACAGAGATTTATCGTTATCAGTTTACAAATAAGAAAGGCTGCGTAAATGCGGTCCTTTTCGTTGGTAATAAGTTTGTAATGGGATGAACGCCGGATGAAAAAGACCCCCCATCTTTACAAAACATCCAATATCCGCTGTGCCTCCAGTCCTATGCGGTTTTTAGTGCTTTCCGTAATATAGTGGCGTTGATCCAGTTGTTGGGGCTGGTCCCTAACACAGAAGTAGCTGTGTATACTACGGCGAAACCGATCCGTTTGGTTCGTAGTACCCCCGTGCCATACATGCGAATTAAAAATAAACACGAATCCCGCGGGCGCCAATACTTTTATTTCATCGGGATGGGTTTCCATGGGGTCTTCCATAACCTCATGCGGCAACACCTTGGATTTGTGGGTGCCGGGCACGATGCGCGTAGCTCCATTGTCCTCGGTAAAATCGTCCAAGAGCCAAAGGGTGTTACAAACCCTATAAGCTCCTTCGGCCACGGTATTGCCATAGTCCACATGCAACTTTTGCAGTCCCTTGCCCGGTCGGGCGGCCCGGTAGTTTAAAGAGGAGAGCTTAAATTGATCACCAAGGACGGCTTGGATGGCGGCGAGGATCTTTGGATGGGTATAAAACCTATCGAAAATGGCACCCTTGTTTACCAAATCGGCCAGGCGATCTGCGCCTTGCTCCTTGGGATGCCGTATAAACTTGGAATCGAACAGTTCCGAGCCTGCATTATCTCCCTCCTCGGCAATCAGTTCATCAATACGTCGATTAACGGCGTGCACTTCGTCCGGGGATAGCAGTTGTCCCAATCCCAGGAAACCGTGCTGTGCCAAGCGGTCTATTTCGTCAGGGGTAAGCAGGGAATCCTTGGTGTCCATATCGGCTATGGTATTGGTAACCTAAAAATACGGGATTCACCCCAGCCCTCAAAACCGGCGTAAGATAACTTCGGTTTTCGTTGTATCCATTTACGGTATTCCTATCGCGGATAATCGAAATAGGGTCTTTGGATAGAGGATTTGTAGATGCAAAACGACTTAAAATTTCACCTTGGAATGGTTCAGGAATACGCCAAACTTCCTATTTTTAGCTCCTAGCAATGGGGTTTACATATTGCAGTGATTTAAATGAATAGGAATGACGAGTAGCAAGCGCATCAAAAGGCAACGTTTAAAATATGGCAAAGTAGGAACGGCATTCTTCTTGTTGGCAACCCTTATGCTGTCCTGCTCCACCAAGGAGAAAAGGGTTCTGGTCTTTAGCAAGACCGAAGGATTTCGACACACCTCCATAGAAAAGGGTGTCCGGGCCATAGAGCTACTGGGAACTCAGAATAACTTTAAGGTCACCGCTACGGAGGATGCCCGTTATATGATAGAGGACAGCCTGAAAAACTACGCCGCCATTATCTTCTTAAATACCACCCAGGACATTCTCGACGATGTGCAACAGGCCGATGTGGAGCGTTACATTCAAGCTGGTGGGGGTTTTGTTGGCATCCATGCCGCTACGGATACGGAATACGATTGGCCCTGGTACACCAAAATGGTGGGGGCCGTTTTTGACGGCCATCCAAAAATTCAGGAGGCCAAGCTCCATATTGTGGATACGGACCATCCGGCTACCCAAGGTATGGATTCCATCTGGATAAGGAGTGATGAATGGTACAATTTTAGGAACGTTAACCCTGATGTAAATGTGTTGGTCACCATAGATGAGGATAGTTATGAAGGGGGTACCCATGAGGGGGAACATCCCATTTCCTGGTATCATGACTACGATGGCGGCAGGGCATTCTATACCGAAATGGGGCATACAGAGGAGACGTTTGACAACCCAAAGTTTATGCGGCATCTCCTAGGGGGTATCCAGTACGCCATGGGAAAGAATACCTTGGATTATGCCTTGGCCAAAACGGATAGGGTGCCTCCGGAAGATCGTTTCGTGAAGAAAGTGCTGGATTTTAATCTCAATGAGCCCATGGAATTGGATGAACTACCGGGCAAGGGCATTTTGTTCGTGGAGCGACGGGGGCGTATAAAACTGTTCGATTTTGAAATGGAAAAGACCAAGACGATAGCCCAATTGCCTTTGTTCTATGGCAATGAGGATGGATTATTGGGCTTAGCGGTAGACCCGGACTATGAAAAGAACCACTGGATCTATGTGCTGTATTCCAAGCAAGGCGATACCTCCCAACAGCATGTATCACGCTTTACCTTGGAGGACGACCAATTGGACTTCGATTCGGAAAAAATACTGTTGACCATTCCAACAGATCGGCAATGTTGCCATAGCGGCGGGGCCTTGGAGTTTGGCCCCAATGGAAATCTCTTCATTGCCTTGGGGGACAATACCAACCCCTTTGAATCCTCGGGTTTTGCACCCATTGACGAGCGTGAGGGCCGTAGGGCCTGGGATGCACAAAAATCGGCGGCCAACACCAATGACCTTCGTGGAAAAATACTGCGTATACAACCGGAACCGGACGGCAGCTACTCCATTCCAGAGGGTAACCTTTTTCCGGAAGGGACGCCCAAGACCCGTCCGGAAATCTATGTTATGGGCTGTCGCAATCCATTTCGGCCCTCGGTAGATAGCAAAACGGGCTTTTTATATTGGGGCGATGTGGGCCCGGATGCCGGGAAGGCAAAGACCGATCGAGGCCCTAGCGGCATGGGAGAATATAACCAGGCCAGGAAGGCCGGTTTTTGGGGTTGGCCCTATACCCGAGGGTATAATGAGGCGTACAACGATTATGATTTTGCGACGAAGACGTCGGGACCCAAGTTCGATCCGGAGAACCTGATCAACAATTCCCGGCATAATACGGGTCTGGAAAAATTACCCCCGGCCCAGCCCTCCCTGATTCCCATGACCTATAAACGATCGGAGGAATTTCCCTGGATGGGCGAAGGAGGTATTAACCCCATGGCCGGCCCTGTTTTTCATGCTTCGGACTACACTGGTGCGGAAACCACCTTTCCGACTTATTTTGAGGACAAGCTCTTCCTGTACGAATGGATGCGGGACTGGATCTATGTCATTACCCTGGATGAAGATCACAACTATGTAAAGGCCGATGCCTTTATGCCCAATACGGAGTTTTCACATCCCATGGACATGGTGTTCGGTTCGGACGGCAGGCTTTATGTCTTGGAATATGGCCAAAAATGGAACTCCCAAAACCTGGATGCCCGCCTGAGCAGTATTTCTTACGTCCCCGGCAACCGGGCGCCTATAGCCAAGATAGAACAGGACAAAGTGGTGGGCAGTGCACCCCTGGAAGTTGCCTTTTCCGGGTCCGGCTCCTTGGACTATGATCGGGACCAATTGTCCTATGCCTGGTCTTTCAGCAACGATAGTATACAATCCACGGAACGGGATCCCAGCTTTGTTTTTCAGGAGAACGGCACCTATGACGTACGCCTGACCGTTACGGATACCAAGGGCAATACGGCTAGCACCCACAGCAAGATCAGGGTGGGGAACGATCGCCCCGAATTAATGGTGCAGTTACAGGATAACGATTCCCTGTATTCCCGTGGTAAAAGGATTGCCTACAAGGTAGTGGTAATGGACAAACAGGACGGCTCTACCCTAGGGGGTACCATCGATCCCAAGGACGTCACCGTTACCTTCGACTATATTCCCGAGGGCAAGGACATGATCAACGCGGCATTGGGCCATCAGAAGAATATTGAACTGCCGGGGAAAACGGCTATTGGCGCGTCGGATTGCAAGGCCTGCCATGCGGTCAATGAACAGGTAAACGGCCCCAGTTATACGGAGATCGCCCAAAAATATGACCCCAAAGACAGTGGATACCTGGTGTCCAAAATCATCAAGGGCGGAAGTGGCGTGTGGGGCGAACGGGCCTTGGCGGCGCATCCACAGTTGTCGGTGGAACAGGTAACTCAAATGGTGGATTATATCCTAAGCCTAAAACCCGGGAAGGCCCTGTCGAAAAAATCACTTCCCTTGGAAGGGGAACTCGTCTTTAACAAACACACCGTTGCACAGACCGATGGGAAATATATCCTCATGGCCTCCTACAGGGACAAGGGCTATGGAGAGGAACCTGGTTCCGAACTTACGGTAAGCGAGGAGGTGGTTTTTACAAAAGAGAAAGTCAAGGATTAGCCTTAGAGCCAAAGTAATGTTTTAGCTTTCAACTGGTTGAGGGCAATAGCATGAAAACTTCATTTTTTACCTTTTGGTATAATACTCAATGGTACAAAAATAGCTTTTAACATAAATA
>JBCCZF010000155.1:0-6629 GCA_039188035.1 Bacteroidota bacterium
GACCAATTGGTTCATTTTCCGTATCAAAGTTTTGGGGCCGTGGAGCAGTTTATGCTCGCGGCTGCCCGGGATCCCCACGTGGAACGCATAAAAATATCCCTATATCGCATTGCCAAGCGCTCCCTGTTGACCGATGCCCTGCTCAACGCGCTGGAGCATAATAAGGAGGTGGTCATCTTTGTGGAGGCCAAGGCCCGTTTTGATGAAAAGAACAATATTGAATGGGGCAAAATCTTTACGGATAAGGGGGCAAAGGTCTTTTTTAGCGTCCCCAACATCAAGGTACATTCCAAAATAGCCTTGGTGGAACGGAAGGAAAATAGCGCCTTGCGCCGGTATGCCTATATCGGTACGGGAAACTTCAATGCAAAGACGGCAAAACTGTACTGTGACCATGGCCTGTTCACCGCCCATCCGCAGATTACGGCCGATTTGCACCAGGTCTTTGGGACGCTGCAGCGCGAGCTTATCGTTCCCAAATTAAAAAGACTGCTGGTTTCCCCTTATAACACTAGGATTACTTTGTTACAGGCTATTGAAAACGAAGTGAGGAACCATCTTGCCGGAAAACCGGCCGGGATACTGTTAAAAATGAACAGTCTGGAAGATCCCATGATGATAGATGCCCTGCAACGGGCGGCTTCCCAAGGGGTAGGTATACACCTTTTGGTCCGTGGGTTTTGCTGTCTTGTCCCGCCATCAACGGTACGGATGACGGATGGGCAATCGCCCCTGAAGATAACCAGTATTGTGGATCGGTACCTGGAGCATGGGCGGATCTATTGGTTTCGCAACGCCGGGGAGGAGCAAATGTATATGGGTTCCGCGGATTGGATGGGCCGTAACCTGGACCGCCGTATTGAAGTGCTTGTTCCCATTTTGGACAGGGAGGTCTTTCAGGAGTTAAAGGACATCCTGCTACTGCAATTGGGGGACAATGTAAAGGCCCGGATACAGGATAGGGTACGTACCAATCATAAAGTGACTCGAAAGGAGGGGGAGCCGGAAATCCGATCCCAATATGCCATTTATGAGTATCTTGGGCAAAAGTTGACACCATGAAGACCATTAGCATCGCAGGGGTTCCGGAACACTTTAACCTCCCCTGGCATATGGCCCTTGAGGAAGGAGCCTTTGCCGATAGGGGCCTATCCCTAAAATGGATCGATGTTCCCGAAGGGACCGGGAGGATGAGCCGTATGCTGGCAAGCGGGGAAACGGATCTGGCCATCATCCTTACCGAAGGCCTGGTGAAGAGTATTTCCGAGGGGAATCCCGCCAAAATTATACAGGGTTATGTGGACAGTCCGCTTATTTGGGGCATCCATGTGGCCGCTGAGAGCCATTTTAAGGCTGTTTCCGAGCTTAAAAGCAAAAAGGCGGCCATTAGTCGGTTTGGCAGCGGAAGCCATCTTATGGCCTTTGTAAACGCGAAAAATGAAGGATGGAGCCAAGAAGACCTCGAATTCGAGGTGATCCACAACCTGGACGGCGCCGTACAGGCGCTACAAAAGGGCGCCGCCGACTATTTTATGTGGGAACGCTTTACCACAAAACCCCTGGTAGACCAGGGGGTGTTCCGGCGCCTGGGGGACTGTCCCACGCCCTGGCCCTGTTTTGTCGTAGCGGCCACGGAGGCCTTTTTGGCCGAAAATGCCAAAACGGCCCGACATATTTTAGAGATTATCAACCGGTATACGGTGGAGTTCAAACAAATCCCGAGCATCGACAGGACCTTGGCAAACCGATATGGCCAGCAATTGGAAGACATTCGCCAGTGGTTGGCATTGACCCGTTGGAGCCAAAACCAATTGAATGTTCAAAGCATTGAAAACGTGATAAATACGCTATTTGATTTGAAGCTGATGGACACTATTCCCGATACTTCTCGCTTGCTGTATTCCTTTGCGGATTAATCGCGATTTACCATTGGATAGGCATTTTTCCCGATTGTTGCAGGATTTCGTTGGTTTGACTAAAATGTCGGTTCCCGAACCACAGGCCCCGATTGGCACTTAGGGGCGAAGGATGGCCGGAGGTAAGGATATGATGACGGCCCCTATCGATCAAGCTCGCTTTCTTTTTGGCAAAACCGCCCCATAACAAGAATACCAACCCCTCCCGCTCCTGTGATAATTTTTTGATTACGGCATCCGTAAAGGTCTCCCAGCCTTGGTTTTGGTGGCTACCGGCCGTGAATGCACGTACGGTCAAGGTGGCGTTCAGGAGCAGTACGCCTTGTTGGGCCCAGCGTTCCAGATTGCCGCTCTGGGGATAGGGAATCCCCAAATCCACCTTGATCTCCTTAAAAATATTCACCAGGGAGGGGGGATGTGGAATTCCGTCCCGTACCGAAAAACAAAGGCCATTGGCCTGATTCGGTCCATGGTACGGGTCCTGGCCTATGATTACGACCTGGGTCTCCCAAAAGGGGCTGTGGTCAAAAGCCGCAAAAATGGCCCCACCCCGGGGATAACAGGTATGATCCTGATATTCCCCCCTAACAAAATGGGTCAACTTTTGGAAATACGGCTGTTCAAATTCCGGGGCAAGCTGCTCCTTCCAACTGGGATCTATCGTTACATTCATGCTTTTGACTTGTAGAACCCCTGACCATACATCCGGCTACGGCCGTTCCTTGCTTTTCATTCGTTTGCCAGGGTGGCCGGCAAGTTAAAAAAAATGGAAATACACTGCTACCCTTGTTTTCGTTTCGGCGGCCATGATACTGGTCGGTGCATTCCGGAAGTACGGAAATAGCGCATACTCCCTAAATCCGTAATGCAGGAAGATGGGGGTGTCGGGTGCTTGTCAAAAGCCGCTCTCCCCTATTATTAGCGGGAAAGCTGCTGCTCTAGGGCCTCATTACGGGCAAAGCGATATTTGAGCATATCCAAATAGCGCAGGGCATTTTTATCGCCATAGTCCACATAGGCCCTGGAGGCCCAATCCATGGCTTCGGGAAGATTTCCATTGATTTCATTGATTATGGCCATATTGTAGTGCGCTCTTCCGGCTATTTTACGATCTGGGTTTTCCAGTTCCCTTTCCCATAGCTTCGACGCCCCATCCCAGTCCCCGGTCTGGGCCATGCGCTTGCCCCGGACAAAATTATCGGAGCCCCGCACGTAGTAGTCCCTTGAAATCCGCGTCTTAAAAGGAATGAGACGTAAGGCATAGGCCCCGCCTATATGTTTGCTGCGCTCCAATACGGCCTGGTTTCTTCCTACTACGGCCTCCAAGGCCTTCATGGGATTGATGCCCCGTCCTTCGGAAACGAGCTCTTCCGTAAAGTGGAATTCATCCACGATTTGCCTTTCCTCCGGGTAGTAGATGCGCCAGCCGTTGTCGATTTGGGTTTGGAGCCGTATCTCATGCCCTGGAACAGGAACTTCCACGCCCAGTGGATTCGGTAAATTTACCGTAGTGGCCTTGTACGTGGCCCGGGTATCCGTGTCATAAAATGCCAAGGTAAAAAGGGCGTCCACGCCGTGCTCCCCACAAAGGGAAACAACGGTCTCCCAGGGCAATGTTGCAGGAAATACGCCTAGGCCCACCCCTGTATCCGAATCTTCCTCAAGGAGTTTTACCGCTTCAAAACTTTGATGCCGTTCCAACTGGTGTTGCAAGGCCTTGGTAGCGGCTGCCGCACCATTTTTATCCAAATGCAGGCCTTCGGCCGATAGGATTTGGTCTATTTTATCCAAAGTACGATTCGCTTCAGAAGGAAGGCTTCGATTGAGAATACCAATTTTGGTGATGGTTTTGGGCAAATGTACCGGAGCGGGTTCCAGCGCGCCCATGGTCAATTGATTCGTTGCGCTGCAAGATGCCAATAGGGCGGCCAAAACAGCACCTAAGATACGATTGCGGTTTTTCATGATAAGGGCATAGCAACCTCAAAAAGGGATTTTAGAGGCTGTAGGTTGCTTCAAGAACTGCGATATCCGAAAAATATTGCCAAAATTTCGACGTACTGCAGGGCCGGGGTTGCCCCGCTGATGTAGAAATGGCGTTTTTGGGCCGCAATACCTACCTTTGCCCCGTTTTAAGAACGTGTTTTAGGTTCGAATACCGATTCATGGATACCATTTCAAAAAAGGCACTGGAAGATTTGGAATTTCCTGTGGTCCTACAACAGCTTATAGCGCGTTGTAGCACCGAGGTGGGAAAAGAACGGGCATTGGGCGTCCGACCGTCCACGGATTTTGCGGATATTGAACGCCTTTTGGGGCAAACCGCGGAGTATCAGTCCTCCTTCATTAGTGAAAATCGCATCCCCAATCATGGTTTTGATCGAATTGATGGTGAACTGGGGCTGTTACATATTGAAAATACGACCTTGGAGATCGAGGGTTTTCGTAAGATCGGCACTATCTGTGGTACCATCGGCATCCACAAGAAGTTCTTCGCCAAATTTAAGGAATACTACCCATTGTTGCATCAGGCCATGGAAGCTATAGCACCCAATCCGGACATTCCTGCAGAAATACAGACCGTGATCGATCGTTTTGGTGCGATAAAGGATAGGGCCTCGGAGACTCTTTTTGGCATCCGTAGGCAAATGGATCAGGTAAGACTAAAAATAGGACAGAGTTTTGCATCGGCCCTAAACACCTATCAGGCCTTGGATCATCTGGATGATATCCGGGAATCCGTGGTGGAGAATCGACGGGTGTTGGCCGTAAAGGCCATGTATAGGCGTAAGGTAAAAGGGCGCGTGATGGGTTCTTCCAAAACGGGGAGTATCGTTTATATTGAACCGGAGACCACCCTGAACTTCAGTAGGGAACTGAACGATCTGGAATATGATGAAAAGGAGGAAATTCAGCGTATCCTTAAGGAGCTTACCGCCTTTATCCGACCTTTTGCGCCCCAATTGAAGCAGTATCAGGCCCATTTGGGCTTTGTAGATGTCACTGCGGCCAAGGCCAAATATGCCCAGGACATTCAAGGGGTACTGCCCAAGCTGAATGCTGAAAAACAGCTTTTTTTGAAAAATGCCTATCACCCCCTACTCTATCTAAGCAACAAACGTCTGGGCAAAGAAACGTATCCCCAGACCATTGAACTGCATCCTGAAAACCGCATTGTGGTCATTTCAGGACCTAATGCGGGGGGCAAAAGCATCACCCTTAAAACTATCGGTTTACTTCAAGTAATGCTTCAGTCGGGACTTCTAATTCCCGTTCATGAAAGGAGTTCGGTCTGTTTTTTTAATCAGATTTTAACGGACATTGGGGACAACCAGTCCATTGAGAACCATTTAAGTACCTACAGCTATCGGCTAAAGAACATGAACGGTTTTTTGCGCAAATGTCATGGAAGCACGCTCTTTTTGATCGATGAATTCGGTACCGGGAGCGATCCCGAATTGGGCGGTGCCCTGGCGGAGGCTTTTTTGGAGGTATTTTACGAGCGCGGGGCCTATGGTGTCATTACAACGCATTATGCGAACCTAAAGGCCCTCGCGGATGAACTGCCGCATGCCACCAATGCCAATATGTTGTTCAATGGGAAAACCTTGGAACCTACCTTTCAATTGATTATGGGCGAGGCCGGGAGTTCTTTCACCTTTGAGGTGGCCCAAAAGAACGGTATCCCCTATTCCCTGGTCAATAAGGCCAAGAAAAAGGTGGAACGGGGCAAAGTCCGTTTTGATGCTACCATTGCCAAGCTGCAAAAGGAACGGCATAAAATGGTTCGTACGGGATCTCGCCTACTAGAGGAGGAATCCAAGGCCCGGGAGGAAAAGACCCGTTTGGAAAAACTGAATGCCAAGATCAAGTCCAAATTGGAGCGTTATCAGGAGCTCTATGACCATAACCAGCGTATGGTCCAGTTGGGCAACAAGGTGAACAAGGCTGCGGAACGTTATTTTTTGGATAAAAAGAGACGACCTTTGGTGTCCGAGCTGTTGCGGATCGTAGAAACGGAAAACAGCAAGCGAAAGAAGAAATCGGCCCACGAGACCAAGGCGGAACGGGCTAAAAAAGCCAAGGCCGAGGAAGAAGTAGCCAAAGAAGTGAAGGTGATCCGTGCAAAAAAGAAGATAGCGCGGAAAAAGGCCGTTTTGCAGGAACAGAATAAGCCCAGGCCGGTATTCAAGGTAGGCGATCGGGTACGACTCCAGGATGGCAAAGCCGTGGGCAGCATTGACAAACTGGAGAAAAACAAGGCCGTAGTGAATTACGGTATGTTTACCACCAATGTTGGGGTAGACCAGCTGGAATTGGTGGAGGCGGGGAAATAATAGGGCATTTACTGTTTCGAAACCGGCGCAATTGGATTTTTGCCCCCGAAATGGGAACAATGTCGTTCCAATGTATGTGCCGAGGACGATACGACTTAGGACATATGATCACAAAATGGGTTTCTGTATAGCATCCTACTTCCAATGTCCTTTTGTTTTATATCCGAGACCAAAGTTTAGATTCTTCCTATGTTGACGGAGGCGTTTCTATATGGGACGTTGCATTCAAGTTTGGGTTAAAACCGTTATAAAACGGATGGGTTACTGGAACTTAGGCCGTACTTTTGTATCATGGGACAAGAGGAAGGAAAACAAATTGTACTTTTTGACGGCGTTTGCAATTTATGTAACAGTTCCATTCAATTCGTCATCAAAA